>JBAUGM010000408.1:0-8975 GCA_049679725.1 Tepidisphaeraceae bacterium | reverse complement strand
GGTTACGGCCGCTCGCGCGGCCTGCCGCCCGGCTCGCTCGCGCTCGCCCCCCTCGACCCCTGGCGCGATCATCTCTTCTACCTGAAGCAAGCAGCTCGGCACGGCCCGATCTTCAAGGTGAGCAACTTCGTTCAGCCGATGGTCTGCGTGGTGGGGCTGAAGCAGGCCATGGAACTGCTCCATACCTCCGACCGATCCCTCGGCATCCAGTCCTTGCCCTTCACCCGGTTCATTCCCCGCGGCTTCCTGCGCTACATGGAGCCGGCCGATCACAAGGTTTACAGCGCCGTCTTCCGCGCCGGAATCGCCCGGACGGTCGTCCGTGAGTGTGAGCCGTTCATCACCGGGACGATACGGAGCGAGCTTTCACGATTGGCTGAAGCGTCCTCGCAACCGCGCGCGTGCGGCGTCCACCCCGAGCCGTACTTGACGAGGATGATCTTCATCATCTGGGTCCGCCTCTTCTTTGGCATCGCCCCCGACACCCAACAGTTCACCAGACTCCGTGAGTTGTATCGCGTCCTCGACACGTACAACGCGACGTTCTTCGCACGGCGGGTGGAAGAGGCGTTACAGGAGGCGACGGCCATCCTTCAAGAGCAGATCGCGCAATGGTCACCCGCCGTCGCGCAGGACGATGAGGCCGCCGCCGACTGCTTTCTGAAGGAGATCGTTCGCGCCAGGCCGGAATCCGCGGAGGATCAGACCGTCATCCGGAATCTGATTTACATCCTGCAGGCTTCGTGGCGCGACGTGGCCGGCCTTCACCATTGGATTCTCAAGTTGCTCAGCGATCACCCGGTCTGGGCGGCGCGGATTCGCGCGGAAGCGGCCTTGGAGGACCGGTCGCCCGGACGCGACTCGCCCGGACGCGAATTGCCCGGACGCGAATCGCCCGGTCAGGGATCTCATGATCTGGCGACCCGAACTGTTCTGGAGACGCTGAGACTCGAGCAAAGCGAATACCTGATGAGGCAGACGTTGCAGGACGTGAAGGTCGGCGAGTTCGTCATTCCCAGGGGCTGGCTGCTGCGGGTCTGCGTCAGGGAGAGCCACCGCAGCGCGGACGTCTTCACGGACCCCGACCTCTTCAATCCCGACCGCTTCCTCGCCCACACCTACGCCCGCGCCGAATACTCTCCGTTCGGCGCCTCCAGACTGATGTGCCCCGGCGACCACCTGACGATCACCATCGGCAGCCTCTTCGCACGCGAGATCGCGCGCGGGTTCGACTGCCAGGTGATGGCGGACGGGCCTCGGGAACTCGGCGGCTTTCACTGGAAGCCGAGTTCGCGGCTTCGACTGCGCTTGATTCCGGTTGGACCGCAGGTCGCTGCGGCCCACGCGGGAGAGGACGATCTGCGCTGATGTGCCCGCGAGGTCACTGGGATTTCTTCAGGGCCTCGACCTCTTCCTGAAGCTTCCGCACCTGCGCCACAAGGTCCGGCAGCCTGCGCAGGGCGGCCTGCTCGCGCAGGCTCTGGCGGTGGGGGAGGGCGGGCAAGCCGCTTACGATCATCTTGGGGTCCACGTCCTCCGCGACGCCCGAGCATCCAGCGGCCATCGAGCCGTCGCCCATCGTGACATGATCGCGCACGGCGCTCTGTCCGCCGAGCACGACGCCCGCGCCAAGCGTAACAGTGCCGGCGAGCCCCACCTGCCCGACGATGATGCAGTGCGGGCCGATCTGCACGTTGTGCCCGACCTGCACGAGGTTGTCCATCTTCGTCCCCCGTCCGACGCGGGTCGTGCTGAACTTGGCGCGGTCGATGCAGACGCAGGAGCCGATCTCGACGTCGTCCTCGATCACCACCGTGCCGATCTGCGGCACCTTCGCGTGGCGCGTGCCGTCCCAGCGATAGCCGAACCCGTCGCTGCCGATGATGGCGCCGGCGTGGATGACGACGCGGTGGCCGATGCGGACGCGCTCGCGGACAACGACGTTGGGGAACAGCTCGCAGTCGTCGCCGATGTCGACGCTCGCGCCGACATAGACGCCGGGATGGAGCACAACGTTGCGGCCGATGCGGCTATCGTCGCCGATGAACACGTTCGCGCCGAGCCGCGCGCCGTCGCCTACGCTCGCGCTGGGCGCGACGAACGCGGCGTGGTGCCGCCCGACCGGCGGGCGCGGGACGGGCGGGGCGAAATGCTCGAGGATCCGCGCGACGGCCAGGTCCGCGTCGTCCACGACGAACACCGGCGTCGACACCGATCCGTCACGCGGGAGCTTCACCCGCTTCTGCACGATGACGGCGGCGGCTTTCGTCGTCGCGAACTGCTTGAGGTACGTGTCGCTGCCCAGGAACGACAGGTCGCTCGGCCCCGCCTCGGCGAGCGTGGCCATGCCCGTGACGGCGCGCTGCGCGTGCCCCGCCGGCGTCGGTGCGTGCAGCAGATCGGCGATCTCGGCGAGGGTCAAAGACGGCATGAGAGACTCACGAAGGATGAAGCCGGAAGGATGAAGGATGAAAGAAGGCGAAGAAGGAAGAAACAAGGCGCGACCCGCCCTTTCATCCTTCAGCCCTCATCCTTCATCCCTATTTCTTCGTCGCGTTGTACTTCTCGTCGAGGCGGGCGATGACGTCGCTGGTGATGTCGACGGTGGCGTTCGCGTAGAGCACCTGCCGCTGGGCGAGGATCTGCACGATCTGGTCGTTCGTGTTCTTCTCGATGTTGATCGGCGGCTGCATCGCGACCACCAGGTCGATCCCGCGCTCCTTCGCGAGTTCCTCGATGGCGGCGGTGATCTTGTCGTACAGCGTCTTTGTCAGGACCTTCTCGTTCCGCGCGTATTGCGCCTGGCTCACCTCGCCCCAGTTCTTGAACTCGATGGCGGCGGTGACGAACTGCTTGTTCGCGTCCTCGTACTGCGGCGCATCGGGCTTGATCAGCTCCATGGCCGAGCGGAGCTCCTCCACCTTCTTGCGCCGCTCCACTTCCTGATCGACGAGCGCTTTCCGCTCGGTTTCGAGGCGCTGCCTGATGTCCTGCGTCTCCTTCATGCCGAAGAAGATCTTCGACGGCGCGGCGATGACCACCTTCGGCTGCGCCGCCTGGGCGATCGCGCCGGCGGGCAACGCCAACGTGGCGACGACGACGAACAGCAGGGCGAGTCTTGCGTTTCTCATGTCTTTCTCCCTTTCGCGGTGAATCGGGGCGCGCGTGCCGCCCGCGCGGTGGCGGGCAACGCGTCGGCGCGCGTTACTGCGTGATCCCGAACGAGAAGCTGATGATCTGCGTGTCGTCCTCGTCATCCTTGCTGATCGGGTACGCCAGATCGATGGCGATCGGCGCCTGCCCCAGGAAGGGGACGACCAGCCGGAAACCGGCGCCGATGCTTGTGCGGACTTTAGTGATCTCGAAGCCTTCTTCAACCGTGCCGGCATCGGTGAAGACGACGCCGCGGAGCGAATCGCCCGCCAGTGGGAACGACAGCTCGGCGCTGCCCGTGAGCGAGAAGTCGCCGCCGATCGCGTCCTCGGCGATGCCGTCGCGGGGGCTGATCCCGCGGAAGCGGAAGCCGCGGACGCTGCCGATGCCGCCCCCGTAGAACCGCTCGAAGAACGGGGCGTCGTTGTAGATGTACCCGGCGTCGAAGTGCAGCCCCAGGATCGTCCGGCGCTCCAGGAGATCCTCGTAGAGCATGTGGTAGCTGTTGAAGCTGGCCGTGAGTTTCTGGAACTGGGCTTCGCCGCCCATCGCGCCGTAGGACTCCCATCCGAAGTGCGAGCTCGTGCCGCGCCACGGGAGCATCCCGCGGTTGGTCGTGTCGCGGCGAAGCTGGAGGCCGATGCTGGTGATCGTGTGGTGGCCCTCGCCCTCGACGATTTCGGGGGCGCGGATGGGAGGATCCTCGATGTCGTCGATCTCGACGTCCTCGCCGCGGAGCGTGAGCAGGGCCGAGTAGACGTTGTCGAACCGCTTGCCGAACCCGAGCCGCCCGCCGGCGCGGGTTTCGTCGTAGTCTTCACGTTCACGGTTGCGGTAGTAGGCCTCGGCGCTGAAGCTGTAGGGCTGATCGAAGAGCCACGGCTCGTAGAACCGGATGCTGGCGTTGGTGCTCTCCGTGCCCGGCTCGAGGGAGATGCGCAAGGTCTGGCCGGCGCCGATGAACGCGCGGTCGGAGAGCACGTCGCCCCAGCGATCGGGCCAGTCGGCGATGTCGAAGTTGCGCTGCTCGTAGGTGATGTTCGCGCCGAGCCCGCCGTTGCTGTTGATGCCCGCGCCGACGTTGAACGTCGCCGTGCGCGCCTCGGTCACCTCGACGAGCAGGTCGCGGACTTCCGCGTCGGTGCCGACCGGGGTCATCGTGACGTTGGAGAAGTAGGGCGTGGCCCGCAGCCGCTCCTGCGCATCTTGCAGGGCGCCGGAGTCGTACATCTGACCGGGCTGCATGCGCATCTCGCGCAGCACGACCCTGTCCTGCGTGCGCGCGTTGCCCTTGACGAGGATCCGCCCGAGCCGGAACGGCTTGCCCTCGCCGATCTCGTACACCAGGTCGACCGTGCCCGGCTCGCGGCTGAAGACGGGCGTCGCCTTGATGCGCAGGTACTCCGGCGATTGCGACTGCGGCTGGTAGATGAACCCGAACGGGCTGTACGCGCGGACGATCTCGCGCTTGTCGCGCTGCACCGCCGCGTCGTCGTAATTCGAGCCCTCGAGCAGTTTCATCTTCGCGCGCAGCTGCGCTTCGGAGAGGCTCGTGTTCCCCTTGAACGACACGCGGCCGACCTTGTAGCGCACGCCCTCTTCGATCAGGAAGTTGACCTGCATCTCGCTCAGGTCCGGGGAGAAGATGAGCTTGCGCCCGACGCGAACGTCGAAAAAACCCTTGTCCTTGTAGAACTCGGTGATCGCGCCGACGTCGTCCTCGATCGTGTCGCGGTCGAACGTGCCGGGGCGGAAGATCCAGATCCAGTATTTCGTCTGCGCGACGGACTTGAGCCGGTCGCTGGTGACGGATCGATTGCCGACGAACGCGACCCGCCGCACGCGGACGTTGGGGCCCTCGACGACGTTGAAGATCACCACCCCGTCGCGCGTCAGCGCGTCCTGGTCGACGGTGACGTTCGCGAAGGGGTAGTTCTTATCCTTGTACAGATCCTCGATCGCGCGGCGGGCCATCGAAATGCGGAAGGCGTCGATCGACTGACCGACCTTCAAGTCGACGACCTGCTTGAGCGCCTCCGTCTCGACCTTCGTATTGCCGAGATAGCGGATGTCCTTCACCTGTTTCTGCTCGCTGACCTGGAAGCGGACGATGACGCCGGTGGCGGTGGGGTCGACGAACGCCTCGACGTTGGAGAAGGTGCGCAGGTCGGAAAAGATGCGCTGGTAGTCCTCGGCGACGGTCTCGGGATCGAACGGCTCGCCCACGCGCGTGCGGATGACGTTGCGGATGACGGCCGAGGAAACCTGCGTGTTGCCGACGATCTGGATGTCTTCGACGGTGCGCCCGCGGAGGTTGGCCAGGGGCGCTGCGCGGCGCGCGGCGGGGGTGTCGATCGGCAGGGAGCGCGTGGCGGCGGGGCGCGTCGGGGGGGCTGTCGGCGCCGTCTGGGCGGCGAGCGGAGCGGCGCTGCCAACGCCGAGCAACGATACCAGGCTCCACAGCAGCAGCGTCAGACGCGGATTCGGCCCCAATTCCTTCTCTGTCACGCGCCGCCGCCTGTGGAGAAAAACGCTACCGTCCTTGTGGATCTCGACGCGCGAGGTCGGCCGAGTCCTTCCAACGCGGCGTCCGCTGCCGCACGAGAGGTGGGGAAAGTGTAGTCGTGAGGGATTTGATGTCAAAAACCGCGGGGTAGCGCAAAGCATCATCGCCGAGGCAACCGCCGCTTGCGGCTTCGCGGATCGGCGCCCGTCGATTTGCGACGCCGCAAGCGGCAGGATCTACTTGCGCGGGGCGAAGAGGTACAGCGTCGCGATCCGCTCGTATCCGACCGTCGCGTAGAGTTTCGCTCCGGTGTGGCTCGCCGTGAGCACGGCAGAATCTGCGCCGCCGGCGCGGTCGTCGCGCAGCATCCGGCAGAGCATCGCCCGCCCGATCCCGCGGCGGCGGAACGCGGGAAGTACGTGCATGTTCGAACACCACCGTGCTGCTCCGCCCGCGGCGATGCTGCCGACCCGGCCGACGATCTGGCCGTCGATCATCGCGACATGCTCACGCACGGGCTCGGCCGGATCCGACAGGTGCTCCGGCAGGACCTGCCGATGCCGCGCGACCTTCGCCACCCGGTCGGCCATCTCCGGGGTGGTGACGCGATCGATCGTCGCGGGCAAGTCGCAGCGCGGGATGCGCCGCAGGTCGTGAACCATGAGCGGCTCGGTCGCGCCGAGGCGATAACCAAGCGACTTGAACGCGGCCCGCAGCGCGCCGTCGTCTTCGCCGATCGCTGTGAACGCACAAATCGCGAACGTGCCGCGCGTGTGCTGACGTGCGACGCGATCGACGTCCGGCGGCGGGACGTTGCAAGCGATCCACTCCTCGCGCCGGTAGTCGCCCGACTTGCGCGGCGCGTCGCGCACAACCCAGAGGGGGGCCGACGCGTTCGGGGACGTAGGGGTGGGTGAAGCTGCGCGTGAAGGAAAAGCCGCGGACGAACGTTTCGATGGCGCGGGCAATGTCCTGTGCGGTTTCGGGCATGATATGGGCCGAATCAATGCTTCGACCGACGTTCGCCTTGCGGGCCTTGTTCCTCGCAATGCTGCAACCGATCGAGGACCGTATTCAGCTCGGCGCGAAGAAGCTCGATCGACTTTGACGAAAGGTTCCGTCGTGGCCGGAGCAATCGGACGGAGTTTCGCGCATCCCGCAACCGCCGCTTTGACACGCGAAAGGACTGCTCCTGAAGAATGAGGAGCGCGTGACACTGGACTTCATAGTTTCCGTGACGTGAACAAGAGCGACTTCATCCGCCCTCAGTCGTCACGATGATTACACGCGAGCGTTCCGCGAGTTTGACGGCGGAATCCAACGGTCGTACGAGCCCGTTCTCCACCACGCCGGCGACAGCCACCGGCCGGCGTTGACGTAAGTGGGCCTCGACCGGGTGCGCGGCGGTTGTTGCTGAAATATCCGGAACCGGCAGCGGTGACTCGGACGCGATCTGCTCGTCGCGGGATCGACGTGCGGCGCTCCGATCATCCGGCGTTGGAGTTGCCATGGGTGGATTCATCAGTGATCACGAAAATGACCTCTTGGGCTAGCAGCCCGTGGCGAAACTCGCGTCCCGGCGCGCCGGGACTGCTTGTGTCCTCGGGCCGGGCCCTTCGTTGTCGAGACTCGCTCGTATTTCAGCCAATACTGCGTCGTCCCGACGCCTCGGTCCCGGCCCGATGCCGCGGCGCATCGACGCGCGGGAGTTCCGCCACGGGCTGCTAGGCTCATCGAGGACATCGGCGCAATCCTCTTTGCGATCATATCGCCAGATTACCCAGATTCTGCGACCGGAGGGAACCTCCGCGAACATTTCGAACGAACCGTCGCGACGCTCCTGCAAACTGAAAACACGGTCGAACGCGGCTTCCACTTCCGCTGGCGAAAGAGCGTGAGCAGCGATCTTCTGAAGGTTCCATTCGATCCACTTGAATTGCCGCACGCCTGGGTGATCCGTAAGAGCTCTGGACTAATCTAGCGTAGTAATCCGACGCCTGGCATGCAATGCGGCGCTACGCGATATGTTGTACCGAAGCAGAAGTGTCACCCCATAGCCGAAGTTGAAATGTCACCCTGTGATGCGGTCACTGGGTGGGATGGAGCTTCGGATGTCTGGGAAAGAGCGGGACGTGCTTGAGGTGTTGGGTCGTGTCAAGCGTAAGGAGCTGACGGTGGTTGCGGCGGCGGACGTGGTGGGCAAGTCGTTGCGGCAGATGCGTCGCCGGTGGAAGCGGTTCAAGGCCGAGGGGGCGGCCGGGCTGGTGCACCGGGCGCGGGGTCGGGCGAGCAACAACGGCACGCCGGCGGAGCTGGCTGATCGGATCGTCAAGCGTCACCAGGAGCGTTACGCGGACTTCGGTCCGACGCTGGCGTGCGAGAAGCTGACCGAGGACGGGTTGGCGATCGGTCCGGACACGCTCACGGCGTTGCTGAAGGTTCGCGGGTTGTGGCGGCCCATGCGTAAGCGGTCGAAGCACCGCAAGCGTCGGGCGCGTCGTTCGAGCTTCGGCATGATGGTGCAGATGGACGGGAGTCATCACGATTGGTTCGAGGGTCGGGCGGCGCGGTGCGTGCTGATGGTGATCATCGACGACGCGAGCAACGTCACGTTCGCGCGATTCTACGCGAGCGAGGACCTGGCGGCGGCGTTCGACGTGTTCGAGCGATGGTGCAGAACGCACGGGATTCCGCGGTCGGTTTACGTGGACCGTCACAGCATCTACCGGGACGAGGACCACCCGGAGAAGCCGACGCAGTTCGGGCGCGCGATGGCGGAGCTGGGCGTGCGGCTGATCCGGGCGCACAGCCCGCAGGCCAAGGGGCGGGTGGAGCGTCGCAACCGGGTGTTCCAGGACCGGCTGGTGAAGGAGCTGCGGCTGCGGAAGATCCGGGACATGGCGGCGGCGAACGCGCTGCTGGAGGAGAAGTTCCTGAAAGAGCTGAACGATCGTTACGCGATCGAGCCGCGTCGCGGGACCGATGCACACCGGCTGGCGGAGCGGAACCTCGACGAAGTGTTGTGCGTGCGCGAGGAGCGATCGGTGGGCAACGACTGGTGCGTGCGCTGGCGGAACGGCTGGCTGCAGATCGCCGCGACGCACGCGCCGCTGAGCCTGGCGCAGCGCAAGGTCCAGGTGCGGGAGAAGCGCGACGGCGTGTTGCTGTTGAGCTACCAGGGCCGGCCGCTGACGTGGACGCGTGTGGCGATGCGACCGAGGGCGCGTGCGGTGATCGTGAACAACAAGAGCTGGAAGCCGTCCGCCACCCACCCGTGGGTGAAGCGGCCGGCCTTGCAAGAGGCGGGCAAAGGATG
>JBAUGM010000407.1:0-3675 GCA_049679725.1 Tepidisphaeraceae bacterium | reverse complement strand
CCTGCTGGAGCACGAACGGGCTGTTCATCATGAACAGCGCCTGCTGCGGCACCGACGTGTTGAACCGCTGCGACACCGTCGCGTCCGGGCTGGCGAAGTCGAACGTGCGGAACATGCCGGGCAGGTTCTGGCGGTCGATGAAGCCGTACACCGTGCGCCGCGTCGCCGCCGCGCTGGCAATGTCGACCGGACGGCCGCCCACGCTGCGGTCGAGCTGGCCCGCGGCGAACAGGAGCGAGTCGCGCAGCGATTCGAAATCCATCCGCCGGCGGTTCATGCGCCACAGCAGCCGGTTCTCCGGATCGACGGCGAACGCTTCGGCGTTGGGATCGCTGGCCTGCTGATAGACGGCCGAGCGCATGATGAGCCTGTGGAGCTTCTTCACCGACCAGCCGCATCCCTGTCCTGAGCCTGCCGAAGGGGCCTGCCCGGAGGCTGTCGAAGGGGCCTGCCCTGAGCTTGTCGAAGGGTCATCCATGAACGTGCGGGCGAGGTAATCGAGCAGCAGCGGGTGCGTCGGCGGCTCGCCGCGGGTGCCGAAGTCGCTGGGCGTGCGGACGATCCCGGCGCCGAAGTGGTGCAGCCAGACGCGGTTGACCATCACGCGCGCCGTGAGCGGGTTGTCCTTGCTCGCGATCGCCTTCGCCAGCTCAAGCCGGCCGCTGCCGTTCTTGAACGGCTCGCGCTGGTCGGCGGGAGAGAGGATCTCCAGAAACTGGCGCGGCACGGCATCGCCGCGGTTGGCGGCGTTGCCGCGCTTGAAGATAACCGGCTCGACAACGGCGCCGTCCTCCATCGCCATCGCCTTGGGCGGGCTGCCCGGGTGGCTGACGACGACGGCATCGCGCTTCTGCGACAGCGCGTTGATCTTGCTGACGTCCGCCTGGTCGAGGATCTTCGTGAGGTCCGCCATCGCGACGTTGTTCGGCGCGCTGTCGCCTCGAAGGATCTGGCGAATCGCCTCCCGGTCGGCATCGGGCAGGACCTCGGCCTTGTCGAACGTCGCCAGCAGCGCGCCGTACCGGTCGGCCAGTTCTTTCAACGACGACGTCGGCACGATGAGCACCTGCGCCGCCACCAGCGGGTTCAGGGGCTTGGCGAGGAGACGGCCGGTGACTATCTGCTCGGCGAGCACCTGTGATCCGGACTTCAGCGATCGACCCGAGACGTCCGCCAGCGTCAACAGGGGCGACAGCACCGGATCGCCGCCGCCGTTGGTGGCGCCCTCCAGTCGCGCGGTCCAACGCTGGGTCACGAAGCGGTTGACGTTGTACTTGTCCGCGATCCCCTTTCGCCGCTCGCCCTCTCGCGAGCGCACCTCCATCGCCGCCTGGATGAACGACGACAGCGTCTGGGCCGACTTCATCGCGGCCACGCGCTCGGTGTGGCGCGATTGCCTGAACTGCTCCAGCTCCGCCTCGCGCTCGGCCAGCTCTTTCTTGAACGCCGCGTACTCCGCGGAGTTCGGCGAGTTGATCAGCGGCAGTTCCTTCGGCTCCTGCGAGCTGGCGAACACGCCGTAGAGGGAATAGTAGTCGGCCGTGGGGATGGGGTCGTACTTGTGGTCGTGGCAGCGGGCGCAGCTGACGGTGAGGCCCATCGTGCCGCGCGTCACGACGTCGATGCGGTCGTCGATGATGTCGTGCGGGTTGTTGAGGAACCGCCGGCCGAGCGTGAGGAACCCCAGGGCCGCGAGCGGGCGCTTGTCATCGCCGAGATCAAGGCGGTCGGCAGCGATCTGATGCACGATGAACTGGTCGTACGGCAGATCGCTGTTGAACGCCTGGATCACCCAGTCGCGATAGGTGTAGCTGAACGGGAAGCGGCGCTCCTCTTCGAAGAGATAACCCTTGGTGTCGGCGTAGCGCGCCACGTCCAGCCAGTGCCGGCCCCAGCGCTCGCCGTAGTGCGGGGAGGCGAGGAGCCGGTCGATCACCTTGTCGAACGCATCGGCGGATTGATCCGCCTCGAACGCCTCGATCTGGGCGACGCTGGGCGGCAGCCCGATCAGGTCGAACGTCGCCCGGCGGATGAGCGTGCGCTTGTCCGCGAGCTTCGACGGCGCCAGCCCCTTCTCGTTCAACTTCGCGAGGACGAACCGATCGATGTCCGTCCTGACCCAGCCGAGCGCCGCGGCGGATGCCGCGGGCTCGGGGGCCTTGTGTGTTTTGGGCGGCTGGAAGCTCCAGTGCGCCCGGGCGTGCGGTTCCGCCGCGGAGGCCGAAGGCTGGCTCGTCGGCGCGTTCGCCGCCGCCGCCTTCTTCGCGTCCTTCGCGTACGGCACGCCCATCTTGACCCACTCCTCGAAGTCCTTGACCTGGTCCTCGCTGAGCTTGTCCTTCTCCTTGGGCGGCATCGCGTGGTCGTCGTCGACGCGCTTGATCATCTTGAGCAGCACGCTCTCGGCGGGCTTCTTCGTGTCGATGACCTTGCCGTCGTACTCTTCGCCGCCCTTGAGCAGGTCGGCGCGGGTGTCGAGCTTGAACTTGGCCTTGACCTTCTTGGCCTCGGCGCTGTGACACGAGTAGCAGCGCTCGACCATGACCGGCCGGATCTTCTTCTCGAAGAATTCGACCTTGGCCGGATCGGTGGGGTTCTCGGCGGGGACCTCATCGGCCGCGCGCGACAGCGCTGCGGGCAACAAGACGGCCGCGAGGGTGAGAAATGACGCGAATCGATGCATCGTCGACACCTCCAGAAAGGGAAACGTGGATGTAGAAACGCCTGATGCGACGACTCTAGTCGCTCGCGATTTCCCTATCCAGCCGTACTGACTTGCCTTGTGTGACGTTGAACACATCCCACGGGCTATTTATCGGGCGCGGGGGGGTTGGGGGGTGAGCGGGAGGGGTGGGGTGGTTGATGGGAAAGGAAATCCCCGGGCTCCGCTGCGCTATGCCTCGGGGCGTAGCGCAGTTGAGCTCGGGGAGCGCTTCGAAAATCGGTTGTCCTACTCGTCCGCCGACCCCGCCGTCGCCGTCGCCAGCGCCGCCGTCGTCGGCGTCATCCTTGCGGCGGTGGCCGCTTCGCTCTTCTCCCAGGCGCGGTCCATGTCTTCCTTCAACGGCACCAGCAGGCGGATGATCTCGCTCAGCACGCGGATCTGCGACATCGTCGCGTCGATCTTCACGATTTTTTCCGGCGGGTAGTAGTTCAGCACCGGCCGCGTCTCCTGCTCATACACCTCCAACCGCCGCTGGATCACCTTGTCATTGGCATCGTCGAACCGATTCTCCTTCAGCGCGCGGCGTTTGAGGCGCTCGACCATCTTCCCCATGTCCGCGCAGACGAGATGGACGACGCGCACGACCTCCAGCGTGTCCTCCAGCAGCTTCGCCTGCTCGACGTTGCGCGGAATCCCGTCCAGCACGAGCATCTGCGTTTCGGGGAAGAACTGGTTCACCATCTCCATGCCGTTGATGTACTGCTTCCACAGTTTCACCGTGAACTCATCGGGCACGAGCTTGCCCTTGCCGGCGAACTCCCAGAACACGCGGCCCATCTCGCTTTGCAGATCGAGCGAGCGAAACACGTCGCCGCAGGCGCTGTGATAAAAGCCGGGGATCGATCCCAGGATCTTGCCCTGCGTGCCCTTGCCGCTGCCCGGTGCGCCGAAGAGGAGAATGGACTTGTATCGCATACCCCAGAGTGTATGGCGCGTCGGGGGCCTTGCAA
>JBAUGM010000406.1:0-24610 GCA_049679725.1 Tepidisphaeraceae bacterium | reverse complement strand
CTCTTGGGCCGCGGCGGCGCAAAGCGTGTGCGCCGCGGCCGCTTCGATGCCGCAGGCGGTCGGTTGGCCCGTGCGGATCGCGTCCATCGTCATGAAGAGCTTGCCCTCCTTGCGGTCGTTGGGCGAGCCGTAGTTCCGGATTGTGCCGTCGGCCATGCGCGCGACGATCCTGCCATCGGGGATGCCCGCAAACTCGATAGTGCCGCGCTCGAACTCGTACGAGAAAGTCGGGTCGACCCGCTCGGCCGTCGCGTGGGAGACGATGAACAGGAGCTCGACGCCGTCGGCCGTCGTGATGCGGAGGGCGCCGGTGTCGTAGTTCTCGATCGGATGGGCGCGGTATAGTTCCGCGACGACCGTCGCCGGCGCCGCGCTGCGATCGACGCGCGGCCCCGTCATGTAGAGCATGTTGTGCAGGTAGTGGGCGCAGGCGTTGTTGACCGGGCTGTCCCAGACCCAGTTGCCGTGCGCATCGCGCTTTGCGCCGGCCCAGCGGTTGCGGCCATAGTACGCCTCGTCGCGCGGCCAGAGGACGATCGTCCGCAGCCGCTTCGCGCGCCCGAACACGCCCGCGAGGATGTCACCCTTGAGCTTCTGTATCGCGGGGCTGAACGACCACTGGTAACCGATGGCGACGAGCCGGTCGAAGCGGTCACGGGCCTCGAGCATCCGGCGGGCGTCGTCGAGCGTCGCGCACAGCGGCTTCTCGCACAGCACGTGGCTGCCCTTGGAGAGCGCGAGCGTCGTCTGCGGCGCGTGCAGCGCGATCGGCGTGGAGAGGACGACCAGTTCGGCTTGCTGCCCGGATGCGTAGAACGATTCGAGCGATGAATGAACCGGCACGTCGCGCGATTGCAGTTCCGCCAGGCGCCGGCACGCGGCAGGGTTCGGATCGATCACGGCGACGAGGTTGAACGTCGGCCTTAGCTCGGGCGGTGCATCAAGCAGGGCATTGACGTAGGTGTTCCCATACCCGCCGATGCCGACGAGGGCGACGGAGATCGGGCGGCTCATCGCGCGTCCCCCCGCCCCGTTGCCATCGTCGTCGCCAGCAGCCGCTCGCCGATCGCCTCCATCGCGCTGGCGGCGGCCCAACCGTTGTAGCTCCACCAGGTGCTCGCGGGCTCGCCGGTGTCGGCGTAGCGCTCGACGAGCAGGCCGTCGCTCGGGCACGTCCGCTCGGAAAGCACGCCGTAGCGGCCGTAACCCGTGATGTCGGGGTAGAGTTCCATGGTGTTCATGAGCCAGGCCATGCCGTCGTCGGCACGGTTGCGATGGTACGCGTCGCCCGCCTTCTCGGACAGGTAAATTAGATCCTCCGTGGCGACGACGCCCATGGGATGGATATGCGGGTTGGAGACGGAGGTGATCGTTCCGCCGCAGGAGTTCCAGTTGCTCCCTTTGAGGGGCCGCGCTTCGGGGCGGGTGCGGAAGCCGTAACGCCAGAGATATTCGTAGTGCGCGCCGGCCTCGAGCATGTGCAGGTATTGCTCGTGGCCCGTCGCCTCGTGGAGCAGCCGGGCGGCGCGGATGAAGGCGAGGTTGCCTTCGGAGTCGATGCTCTTGAAGGTGTCCATCGGGCTGCCCCAGCACGTCAGGTCGCGGACGAAGGGGGTGTAGAACGTCATCGCGCGTTCGGCTGCGTCGAGGTAGCGCGTCTCACCGCTCGCCTTCCACGCGCGCACGAGCGCCGCGGCGAACCAGCATCCGGCGAAGCCATCGAAGTCGATCACCTTGCGCTCCCGCGAACTGAAGATGTACCCGAACGCGCCGTCATCACGCTGCAACGCGACGGCGGTGTCGAGGATTTGCAGCGCCGTCTTCGTCCACCGCTCCGCCGCTTGCGGCTTCGCGGACCCAGCGGCTTTCAGCAAGTAGTACGCCGCGTGCGCGTTCGTGTACGCGCAGTGGTTGTCCTTCGTCTGCGGGAGAAATCCCGACCACCACCCGTTGATCTCCGAATCGTTCCACCCAGTCGGTCGATTCCCGGTGGCGCGGTTGATGCACGTGTCGTTCAGCAACCCCGACGATTCGTTCCAACCCGAACAGATCTCGTCGAAGATCTGCGCCGACGTCCTGGGCATCCGCAAATGCGGAAACAACCGCTCCGCAAGGGCAAACGGGTACGCCATCATGCTCCCACCGGTCCAACCGATCTCGACGACAGCGCGCCACGGCTCGAGCTTGGTGTCGATCGGCACGCGGCACTTGCGGTTCGTGTACTGCTGGAGCTCCGGGGACCAGTTCACCGTCGCGAACGAATCGGCGAGGGCTCTTAAGGCTTCGTCGTACGAACGCTGATACGTCGGCAGTTCGCGCGACTGCTCGTACAGCGCGCGAATAATCCGGTGCGCCGCCTGCCGACCGTTGCCCCGCTGCGCGAAGATGGAGCCGCGCGCTTCTGCGCCGTGGCTCAAGTCCGAGGTGGCCGGGACGAAGTGGGTCTTTTCGACGAACGTGAGCGGATCGTTGCCGTAGCCCAGCGATACGCCGAACGCATCGGGCAGGGCGGCGAAGACGCCGTTGCGGATGAAGCCGTCGTCGGCCTCGTCGGAAGGGGAGTAAGGGTCGATCGAGATGGCAACGGCGCCGTCGGCGCAGCAGAGCATCGAGACGGGGTGCGAGGCGCGATCGGCGCGGAACTCCCAGAGCGGCGCGCGGTTCTTCTCCGCGCTTCGCTCACCCGCGAGGCACGGGAACTCGCCCGCGCGAACGTGGGGCGCGTTGTTGTCTCCGAAGATGTTGCCCGGGATGAGGTGGAACGGGTTACGCGCGCCGGGAAGACCTCCGCGAAGGCGCAAGCGACTCCTGAACGGCGCGGCGAAACCGAGGTGGTACCTAAGTCGATCGGTCGCGCTCGCGTCGAGCGTCAACTCCGCGCGGAACCCCGCGGACTCACCCACGAGCCCGCGGTTCGTCCTCGTCAGCGGCAGCTCGATCCACTGCCCGTGCCGCCACGCCCGCAGCGAGAGCTCGATGGCGAAGCCGTTGAGTTCCACCACGTTGCTCACCGCGCGGCGCTCGCCGTGCTCGCGGCGCCGGGTCGGGGATCGACGTTGTTCTTCGGGTCCTTCCAGTCGACCTTCCTCGCCGGGTCGAGGCCGTTGATGAACTTCTCGATGTTTGCGTAGCCGTCGCCGTTGACGTCCTTCGCGGCGTCGGAGGCGTCGTTGGGGTTCAGGCCGTGCTGCTTCTCCCACGCATCGGGCATGCCATCGCTGTCGGCGTCGGCGTAGGGCTCGCCCTTGTACTCGGGATACCCACCGACTTGCGCGGGATCGGTGATGATGCCTTTCTCGACGAGTTCGGTCATCTCCTTCACGCGGTCGGCCGAGAACTTCACGTTGCTGAACCGCTCGGCCACCTCCGGCCCGGCCTTGGCGGTGGCGATGCCGGAGCGGACGGAGTTCACGATGCGCGCGTCGACCGGGTCGCGCTTTGGCAGCGTCGCGCCGGAGCTGGCCAGGACGAGCTCGTACGCCTCCTGGGCGGTGCGGATCGTGACCGGCGCGTGCTTGAACGGCTCGTCGACGCGGATCTTCGGCAGCCACTCGGCCTCGTTCGCCTCGCCGTCCATCTGCACGCCGCCCGCCCAGTTGTCCTTCGTCACGCGCTCGTTGCCCACGGCGACGTTGCCGTTGACGTACGCCTTGCCGTACTCGACCGGCACGTTCTTGCCGCGCCGCGCCTCGGGCTTGAGGAAGCGGTACGCGATCGGCGCATCGGGCGTGACGGGGCCGGGCTTGAGGTAGTTGTTGATGATGTTGTAGCGGCTCATGTGATCGCCGCCGTCGGTCGTGCGGTGACGCCAGTTGAACACGACGTTGTTGATGAACGTGAAGTCCCCGTCCATCCCCACGCTGGGGTTGCGGCCCGTGTTGTTCGCCCAGAGGTTGCGCATGAACGTGGAATTGTGCCCGCCGATCGTGCTGCCGAACGAGTGGTTGAACGTGTTGAGGCACTCGCTGAAGATCGAGTTCTGGATCGTGATGTTGATGGTGGGGAGCTTCTTCGACGGGGTCTTTGGGTCGTTGTCGTCGTCGTACATGTGGCGGTACATCGACATGTTCTCGTCCAGGCCCCAGGAGGCCGAGACGTGGTCGATCATGATGTTGCCGGTCGGGTTGCCGCCGATCGAGTCGTTGCGGTCGCCCGCGTTCATCTGCCCGCGGCGGAAGCGCAGGTGGCGGATGATGACGTCGTGGGTTTCGAGCTCGACCGTGTCACCCGCGACGCACACGCCGTCGCCCGGCGCGGTGGCGCCGTTGATCGTGATGTACGGCGCGCGGACGCGGATCTTGTGCTTGAGGTTGATGATCCCGGCGACATTGAAGACGACGACGCGCGGCCCGGCGGCTTCGAGGGCTTCGCGGAAGGTGCCGGGGCCGGAGTCATCGAGCGAGGTGACGACGTAGACCTTCCCGCCGCGTCCGCCGAAGGAGAACATCCCGCCGCCCTCCGCGCCGGGGAAGGCGGGGATGTCGGCCTGTGGGAGGTCTTCGGGTTTGGCGGCGCCGGGGAGGTAGGGCTTGCCGGCCTTGGCGTCGGATTCGATGCGCGGGAGGGCTTTCGCCCACATCGCGTCAGAGTGCGCGTCGGACTTTGCCTTCGCTTCGTTCGCAGCGCTTTGGATGTCGCCGGGGACTTGGGGGTATTGCGCGAGCGTCACGTTCGAAGACATGGCCACTGAAGTGGCCCATGCCGCCAGGAGAAGGGTTCGGCGCATCGGGGTCCTCTTTCTCTTCGCTGCTAGTTCGCGGGTTGGGTCGACGCTGCTTGCTTCGCCTGGGCGTCGCGCGACTTGCGACGGTCCGCCCAGTCCCTGCTCGCCTTCTTCAGGTCGTAGCCTTCCTTCGACAGGTAGTTGTTGATGCGGCCGCGGTACTTGCCGAAGACGGCGTGCTTCGCCTCGCTCGAGCCCGCATCCATCGCGATCTCGCGCGCCTCTCTCAATTGCGCGAGGATGTGCGCCTTCTGCACGTCCGTCAGGTCGGGCAGCATGTCGAGGAACGCGTTGTAGTCGTTCTTGACCTTGCCCATGGTCATCTTGTCTTTGACGATTTCCACCTGCTCCGGCGTGAGCTCGGTACCGAGCTTCGTGAGGAAATTGCGGTGCAGCGGCTTCAGGGCGGCGTCGGCGTCAGCCTTCACGTTGTCGGCTTGTTCCTTGTCGTCCTTCGGGATCGACTTGAGCTTCGCGTCGCGCGCGTCGTTCACGTCGCGGAGCGCGCGGTACTGCCCGATAAGGATCTCGCGAACGCGACCGGCCCTGGCGGTGTCGTCGATCTTCAGCACCGCGATGACATCGTCGGCGCGCTTGTTGACGACTTTGGTATACGCGGCCTCAGCGTCGGCGGGGGCAGCGGCGGGGGCGGCGACGGCAGACGACATGACGAGCAACTTCAGGACGACCAACGACCACGCCGATCTTCGCATGCTCATGGGAGTCTCGAGGAAAGGATGCTCCGCCGGACCGTTCCAAACCGTAACCGCGACCCCTCTCCGTCACAGTGCACTTATGCGTAATTGTTTTGCGATCCGGCGCAGCGGGGGTTGGGCGCGGCGCGCGGACATGCTATTCAGACACGCCACATGGCTCGACGGCGGCAGCAACGAAGTCAGGGGCGCGAACGCATCTTGCTCGATCACGGCTGGCGCTTCGCGCTCGGTCACGCCGCCGACGTCAGCCGGGATTTCCAGTTCGCCCGCAGCCGATACCTGATCAAGGCCGGCGAGGCGAAGGGCGCCGCCAAGATCGACTTCGACGACAGCGCGTGGCGCGCGATCGACCTTCCGCACGACTGGGCGATCGAACTGCCGTACGATGAGACTGGCGACAAGGACCTGCTCGACCACGGCTACCACGCGATCGGCCCCGATCATCCCCAGCACAGCGTCGGCTGGTACCGCAAGTCCTTCGACCTTCCCGCGAGCGACGACGGCCGGCGCATCAGCCTCGAGTTCGACGGTGTCTTCCGCGACAGCGTTGTCTTCGTCAACGGCCACTACCTGGGCCGCCACGCGAGCGGGTACACGCCGTTCCGCTACGACATCACGGACGTCGCCAACTACGGTGGGCGGAACGTCGTCGTCGTCCGCGTCGATGCGAGCTTGTTCGAAGGCTGGTGGTACGAGGGGGCGGGGATCTACCGGCACGTGTGGCTGACGAAGACGGACCCGCTGCACGTCGTGCCGAACGGCACGGTCGTGACGAGCAAGGTGCGGAAGGATGGGGTCGCCGAGGTGACGGTTCGCACGACCATCGCGAACGATGGCGACGAGCCGGCGACCCTCACGCTGACCAGTACCGTTCAGCGACCCGCACGTCATCCCGATGGGAGCCCTGGCGACCTGAGGGATCTCGGGGTCGACAGTCGCTCCCGAGCCCGAGATCCTTCGGGTCGTAGAACTCCCCTCAGGATGACGTCGGCGGCTTCGTCGGCGCGCCGAGCGCGCGTCGCGCCGTGGTCGAGTGTCGAGGTGACCCAGAAGCTCTGCGTGAAGAAGCCCCGCCTCTGGTCGCCGCATGAACCGAACCTCTATGCGCTCAACACCACGATCACGCGCGGCCGTGCGGTCACCGACACCGATCGAACCCCCTTCGGCATTCGCACCACCCGCTGGGACGCCAACCGCGGCTTTTTCCTCAACGGCCAGCCTCTCAAGATCAAGGGTTTCTGCTGCCACGAAGACCACGCCGGCGTCGGCGTCGCGGTGCCGGATGCGGTGCACGAGTTCCGCATTCGCAAGCTGAAGGAAACCGGCGCCAACGCATACCGTGCCGCGCACAACTGCGCCAGCCCGATCGTCCTCGACCTGTGCGACCGCCTCGGCCTGCTCGTGATGGCCGAGACGCGTCAGGCGGGGAGTCATCCCGAAGCGCTCGACGACCTCTCGCGCATGATCGTCCGCGACCGCAATCACCCGAGCATCATCCTCTGGTCGATCGGGAACGAGGAGCACACGATCCAGTGGAAGCCCGTCGGCGAACGCATCGGGCGGTCGATGAAGCGGCTCATCCGCAAGCTCGATCCGATACGCCCGATCACCGCCGCCATGCACGACCGCAGCTCGGCAGAAGGGTTCGGAACGATCGTCGACGTCCACGGCTGGAACTACATCGCCGTGGGCGACATCGAATCTTTCCGCAAGTCCAACCCGCGCACGCCGATCGTCGGCAGCGAGGAGTCGAGCGTCATGACGACGCGCGGCGTGTATGCCGATGATCCGGTTCAAGGCTACTGCGCCGCCTACGACCGCCGCACGCCGAAGTGGGGGACCACCGCGGAGAAGTGGTGGACCTACTTCGCCGAGCGCCCCTGGCTGGCCGGCGGGTTCGCTTGGACCGGCTTTGATCACCGCGGTGAACCGATCGCCTACAAGTGGCCCAACGTCGTCTCGCACTTCGGCGTGATGGACTTCTGCGGGTTCGAGAAGGATAACTTCTACTACTACCAGGCGTGGTGGTCCGACCCGCGCGAGAGAACGGTGCTCCACCTGTTCCCCCACTGGACCTGGCCTGGCCGCGAGGGCGAGACGATCGACGTCCAGTGCTACAGCAACTGTGACGAGGTCGAGCTGTTCCTGAACGGCGCATCACTCGGCCGCCAGCCGATGCCGCGCAACGCGCACCTCGCGTGGCCCGTGAAGTACGAGCCCGGCGTCCTCGAAGCCCACGGCTACCGCGCCGGCCAGCGCATCGCAATGAAGCGAATCGAGACCACGGGGGCGCCGCAGCGCATCGTCCTGAAACAGTGGCATGGGCGTCCCGCCCGTGCTCCTCGTGAAATCGGGATCGTCACCGTATCGAGCGTCGACGCCACCGGTCGGTTCTGTCCCACTGCCGACTTGGCGATCGACTTCACCCTCACCGGCCCCGGCCGAATCTTCGGCCTCGGCAACGGCGACCCGAGTGATCACACGCCGCACGCGTCACGATCGCGGAACCTCTTCAACGGGTTGTGCCAGGTGATGTCGCAGGCGACGGCGAGCGGCAGGATCGTGCTCGCGGCGCGAGCGGACGGCCTGCCCACGGCAACGCTGGGAATCAGAGGAACAGTGAAACGTCCGCCTTGAACCGCTCCGCAAGTCGCTTCGCGTTCGCCTTGCTGATCTCGCGCTTGCCTGAGAGGATCATCGAGACGGCGCTGGCGCCGACCTCCAGCAACTCGGCAAGGTCGGCCGACTTCATGTCGTTCTCGTCCATGAGGTGTCGCAACAACTCCGCTGGGGTGACGTTGGAGAGGTCGACCGGATCGTGTTCGTCCTCGTACTTCTCCACGAGGCCCGCCAGCACCTGGACGTAGTCGTCCTCCTCGCGCGACAGCCCCGCTGCGCCGAACATGCGGTCGAGGATCGCGGTGGCCGCATCCAACTCGCGAGCAGTCCGGATCGGGCGCAGAGGGAACCGCTTGACGAGCGCGAGGTACTTCGTCATTCCCCGGGTCGCGATGGATTTGGTGGCGACTGCCATGACTACAACTCCTCTTTCCAACGATCGCGGTCGTACTCGCGGTGCGTGAGGAAGCGAAGGACGTACAGCATTCCCCACCGGTACTTGATCGCGACGATGAGGCGATAGTTCCCGCCGCGGATGTTGAAGACCGTCACCTCGCGGCCGCTCTCGACCCGCACGGCGTCAGCGTGCGGGTATGTGGCGCGGACGTCGCGGATGCTCCGCCAGCGTGCGGCCCTGGCCTGCTTCAGCCATGCCAGCAGGGCGGACGCGGCGTCCGGATACGCGCGGCAGTACGCCCGGACGCGCGACGGTTTGACCACCCTCATGCATTCACATTATGTGAATCATCGGTCGGCACGTCAAGGCGGGTTACACAAAATGTGAACTCGGGAGAAGTTACTGCGCCGTCACCGTCCCGCGCGAGCGGCCGTTGGTGCGCCAGTTGCCCGGGGTGAGGCCGACGACGCGGTGGAAGAGTCCTGCAAGGTACTGGGCGCTGGAGAACCCCGTCATGTCCGCGATCTTCTCCAGCTTGTAGTCGCTGTTGACCAGCAGCTCCTTCACGCGCTCGAGCTGAACGCGGCGAATCTCCATGTGCGGGGGGCGGCCGACGGCGTGGCGGAATCTCGTCTCCATGGCGCGACGTGACAACGGAATCTGGTCGAGGATGTCGTCCACGCGGATGCCGGCGCAGGCGTTCTCGCGGATGAAGCGGACGGCCGTCGCGATCTCGGGGTCTTCGATCGCGAGCAGGTCGGTCGACTGCCGCGACTTCACGCCGACGGGGTCGATGACCACGTCCTTCGTGACCTTCTGCCCGTCCATCAGCCGGTCGAGCATCGCGGCGGCCTCATGACCGACGCGGCGGGCGTTGTGCATGATGCTGGAGAGGGGCGGATTCGCCAGCTCGCAAATCAGCTCGTCGTCGTTCACGCCGAGCACCGCGATCTCTTCCGGCACGTGCAGGCCGGCGAGGCGCGCCGCGTCGAGCGTCTCTCGCGCGCGAGCGTCGTTGCCCGCGAGCAGCGCGATCGGCTTCTTGAGCGACTTGAGCCACTCCGCCAGCGGCGCGAGTTTGTGCGGCGAGTGCAGCGCCGAGTCGTACGCGGCCTCGTAACTCTCGCACGTGAAACCCGCCTCCTCCGCGAGCCGCTTGAACAACTCCCCCGTGCGCGGCCAGGCGCGCTCGCTGGGGCTGCCGACGTACGCGAAGCGGGTGAACCCGCGCTGGCGGAAGTGGTCGAGGCCGAGCTGGGGGACGGCCTCCTGGTTCGGTCGAACGGCGGGGAAGCCGCCGATGCCCGGCGGGCCGGAGAGCGTGACGACGGGCAGGCCGCTCTCGGCGAGCTGCCGGATGAGGTCCTGATTCTGGTGCGGCTGCGCGATGATGCCGTCGCCGTCCCACTCGGCCTTGGGCGGGACGGTTCGGACGGGCGCGTCGACCGAGAAGTGGACGATCCACGGCCCGTGCAGGCGCGCGTAGTCGGCGATGCCGCGCAGGATGTTCCGCCCGTACGAGCGCGAGGGTTCCACGAGCACGGCGATGTTCGGCAGACGGCGTTTGGTGCGTTTGGCCATGGTGTGCGGGAAATTGCAAAGTCATTCTACAGATGCGCAGATTCGGCGAGGAGAATCCCTTTCATTGGCTGGTGTTGAGCTTTTGGGCTGGCACCGATTCTCGTGGACTTAACAGTCGCGTAATACTTGGTTTGCGACGCGATCGAAGAGGTCAATTTCCCGCCTTGTGATGCGCTAGATGGTAAGATATTTACGCAAAAGCGTACTCTTGCGCTGTTTCGCAATGTGTTAACTTTCCGCCGCGGACCCAGCCGCTGAAGCGGCCTCGCCAAGCGGTGGACGGAACCATGTCGGTTATGTCGAGCGGTATGGCGTTGTCGGGTGGGATCGGGAGGACCGACGACACCTCGGACCTGAGTGCGCCGCTTCCACTGACGCCGCGCGTGCACGCCGTTACATGGCGCAGCGTGTTGCTCGGGACGATCGCGGTGGCGATCGTCTGCGGGCTCACGCCGTACAACGATTTTGTCCTTTCCGACACGAGCTTCACCGCCGGTTATCTGCCGCTCTCGGCGGTGCTGATCTCATTTGTGCTCGTCGTCGGCATCAACGCGCCGCTGCACCGGTTCGCGCCGCGGCATGCGCTGTCGCAGCGCGAGCTGGCGGTGGTCGTGCTGATGCTGCTGCTCGCGTGCGGCCTGCCGAGTTGGGGGCTGATGCGGTTCCTCATCCCGATGCCCGTCTCGCCGTTCTACCTCGGTTCGACCGATGGGCAGTTCTGGCGGATGTTCACCGGCCTCGATCTGCCCGCGTGGCTGTTCCCCGTGCCCAGCGTGGCGCAAGGGCGCAGCAGCTCGATCGCGATGTGGTTCTACACGCGCGTGCCGGCGGGGGAGTCGATCCCGTGGGGCGCGTGGGTCGTGCCGCTGTTCGCGTGGGGCGTGTTCGCGTTCGCGTTGCTGGCGACGCTGGTGGCGCTCGGGCGAATCGTGGTCGATCAGTGGATGGACAACGAGCGGCTGCCGTTCCCGCTCACGCAGGTTCAGACGGCGCTGATCGAGTCGCCCCCGCCCGGGCGGGCGCTGAACGATCTGTTCCGCAGCAAGGCGCTGTGGTTCGGGCTGGTGAGCATCTTCATCGTGCACACGCTCAACGCAATGAGCGTCTATCAGCCGCGGTACTTTCCGAAGATTCCATTGGGGTTCAACTTCACGCGGATTATGTCGGAGCCGCCGGTGTATTACCTGCCGGAAGAGATCAAGGTCGCGCAGTTCTCGTTCATCGTGATCGGCGCGACGTATTTCATCCGCTCGAAAGTGGCGTTCAGCCTGTGGGGAATTTACCTGCTCATCGGGCTGCAGCGCATGCAGCAGGCGCTTGTCTTCGGGGATACACCGGACGTCGCGCGCAACGACCAGCACCTGGGCGCGTGCATCGCGTTCATCCTGGGCATCCTGTTCATCGGCCGGCACCACTGGGTGAGGGTGATCCGCAACGCCTTCGGGCGCAGCGGCGGAGATCGCACGTACGCGCTGTCGTTCTGGGTGGCGATCGTCGGCGTCATCGTGATGGTCGCGTGGCTGCGCGTCGTCGGCGTGCAGCTTTGGATGGCGGGGCTGATCGTGATGTTCATCCTGGCGGCGCACCTGATCGTCTCGCGTGTGATCGCGGAGACGGGGCTGCCGTTCTACCGGTCCGGCATCAACGTGCAGCAGGTCTACAGCAGCCTCACGCCAGCGATGGTGGGGGCGAAGGACATCTTCTTCTCCGGCGTCTTCACCGTCCTCGGCCCGCTGACGACGCGCGACGGGTTGATGGGCTTCGCGACCACCGGGATGGGCGTGGCGAAGAACTCGGGCGTGGCTGAAAGTGAACGGCGGCGCATCGGCGCGGTCATCGTGTGGACGCTGCTGCTCGGCTTCGTCATCGCGGCTGCGGCGACGTTGTATTGCCAGTATTCGTACGCAACCCCCATCGGCCGAGAGGAAGTGCCTGGCCGCAACCACTTCGGCGCGATCTACGCGCCCAAGCGCGACATCGCCGACCCGTTCGTCCGCTACGCCGGTGCAACCGACCGCTTCCCCGCCAAGCGCCACGACCCGCTGCTGCACCTGGGGATCGGGTTCGCGATCACGGCGGTGCTGGAGGTCGGGACGCTGCGCTGGACGAGCTGGCCGCTGCTGCCCGTCGGTTTCGTCACGAGCCACGGCGCGTTCATGGGCAACGCGTGGCTGAGCATCTTGATCGGCTGGCTCGCGAAGGTGCTGATCGTCCGCTTCGGCGGGGCGAGCTTGTTCACCAAGGCCAAACCCGTCTTCGTCGGCCTCATCTTCGGCGAAGGGCTGGCGGCGGGAATCTTCCTGATCGTCAACGCCATCGTCGTGAGCACGGGTGGAGAGATGAAGAACGTGCAGATCCTTCTATGAGAATCAGAATGCGAACGCAGAGACGCAGAAAAGCAGAGGTAGGATGAGAGAAAAGACTGAAACGGGATTTCTCCTGCCTCTGCTTCTCTGCGTCTCTGCGTTCGTTTGATTCGTGCTAATGGCCAGCGACCTTAACATCATCGAGTGTGGCGCCGTTGGCGACGGCGCGACCAAGTGCACCGAATCCTTCGCCAACGCGATCGACGCCGCCTCGCGCGCCGGCGGCGGGCGCGTCGTCGTGCCGAAGGGCACGTTCCTGACCGGGCCGATCGTCCTGAAGAGCCACATCGACCTGCACCTCGACGACGGCGCGACGATCCTGTTCAGCCGCGACTTCGACGATTACCCGCTCGTCGCAACGGACTGGGAGGGGCTGCCCGATGTCCGATGCATCTCGCCGATCTGGGGCGAGGGGCTGATGAACGTCTCGATCACCGGCAAGGGCACGATCAACGGCCAGGGCGAGGCGTGGCGGTACGTCAAACGGAAGAAGATGACGCCACAGCAGTGGGATCAGTTGATCGCGTCGGGCGGCGTGCTGAACGAAGAGAGGGACATCTGGTACCCGACGCGTAACGCGCGCGAGGGGCTGGAGATCGCCGAGGAGCTGCGCAAGAGCGGCCGACCGTTGCGCGTCGAAGACTTCGTGCCGGCGCGGGATACGCTGCGGCCGAACATGGTCAAGCTCACGCGCTGCAAACAGGTCCTGCTCGACGGGCCAACGTTCACGAACTCCGCCGCCTGGAACGTGCACCTGCTGCTGTGCGAGAACGCGATTGTGCGCAACGTCACGATTCTCAATCCCTGGTACTCGCAGAACGGGGACGCCCTCGACATCGATGCCTGCCGCGACGTGACGGTCGAGCACTCGGTCTTCGACGCCGGCGACGACGCGATCTGCATCAAGTCGGGCAAGGACGAACCGGGCCGCCGGCGCGGCGTGCCGTGCCAGAACATCGCGATCCGCAACTGCACCGTTCTTCACGGTCACGGCGGCGTGACGATCGGCAGCGAGATGTCCGGCGGCGTCCGCAACGTCAGCGTGACCAACTGCCTCTTCCGCGGCACCGACATCGGCCTGCGCTTCAAAACCACCCGCGGCCGCGGCGGGGTGGTCGAGAACGTCGAGGTCAGCAACGTCGCCATGCATGACATCCGCCACGAGGCGATCAGCCTGAACATGTACTACTTCATGAAAGACCCGAGGCCGGAGCCGGTGAGCGAGCGCACGCCGATCTTCCGGTCGTTTCACTTCCGCAACATCACCTGCGATGGCGCCGCCCGCGCGATCGAGCTGCGCGGGCTGCCGGAGATGCCGGTTGAGAACCTCACGTTGGAGAACGTGCGGATGCGAGCGCGGCAGGGCGCACTGATTTCGGATGCGAAGGACGTGACGCTCCGCAACGTCCACCTCGACGTCGGAGAAGTCCCCGCCGTCCACGCGCACAACGTGACGAACCTCAAGATGGACAACGTCACCGGCACCGGCCCGTTCGACACGCCGACGGGGCATATGGGAGATCTCTAACGGCGTCCTCCCTCTCCCCCTTCGGCCGGTCTGACCAAGCCTGTCGAGATCTGCGCTACTTCGCAAAACAATTACGCAAAGCCAGACTGAATCCATCCGCGCCGGATCGTAAAACGATTGGCGCGTGAGGTCATTCCTCGCGCGGGCGGACTCTCCCTCCCTCAGGCGGCGGAATCAATCATGTCGTCTCAAACTCCGCAACTCGCGGCACCGTCGAACACGCGACCGAGCACGCTCGGCGTCATCATCGGCAACCGCGACTTCTTCCCCGACGTACTCGTCGGCGAAGCTCGCAAGGACCTGACCAAGCTCTTCGAGCAGCTCGGCATCCGCGCGGTCATGCTCACGCCCGAGCAAACCAAGCTCGGCGGCGTCGAGACGTACGCGGATGCGCGCAAGTGCGCCGATCTCTTTGCCTCACATCGCAGCGAAATTGATGGCGTCCTCGTCTGCCTGCCGAATTTCGGCGACGAGAAGGGCGTGGCCGACACGCTGAAGATGGCCGGGCTGAACGTGCCGGTGCTCGTGCAGGGGTACCCGGATGATCTCAACGCGCTCGGCGTCGAGCGCCGCCGGGATGCGTTCTGCGGGAAGATCTCCGTCTGCAACAACCTCAAGCAGGCGAACATCGCGTTCACGCTGACGAAGAAGCACGTCGTACACCCGACGAAGGACGAATCGTTCCGCGCGGACCTCGAGAAGTTCGTCGCGGTGTGTCGCGTGGTGCGAAAGCTGCGTAAGGCGCGCTTCGGCGCCGTCGGCGCGCGGCCGGGCGCGTTCAACACCGTCCGCTACAGCGAGAAGATCCTCGAGCGCTACGGCATCAGCGTCACCACCGTCGACCTGTCGGAGATCCTCGGCAAGGCCGGGAAGCTCTCCGCATCGGACGGGGGCGTGAAGGCGAAGCTCGCCGAGATCGACGCCTACGCGCCGGCGAAGGAAGTGCCCGCCGACAAGCTCGTGCAGATGGCGCGGCTGGGGGTCGTCCTCGACGATTTTATCGCCGCCAACGACCTGGACTCCACCGCCATCCAGTGCTGGTCGAGCCTGCAGCAGAACTGGGGCTGCAACGCCTGCACGTGCATGAGCATGATGAGCCAGAAGCTGATGCCCAGCGCCTGCGAGACGGACATCACCGGCGCGCTGTCGATGTACGCGCTGTCGCTGGCGAGCGAGCGACCGAGCGCGCTGGTCGACTGGAACAACAACTACGGGAACGACCCTGACAAGTGCGTTCTGTTCCACTGCGGCAACTGGCCGAAGGACTTCGCGCCGGACACGCGGATCGCCAACGCGCCGATCCTGGGCTCGACGCTGGGCGTGGAGAACACCTACGGCGCGATGGAGGGGCGCACGCCGCGCGGGCCGCTGACGTACGCCCGCTTCACGACGGACGACACCGCCGGCGTCGTCCGCGGGTACGTCGGTCAGGGCGAAACGACCGACGATGAGCTGAACACCTTCGGCCACCGCGCCGTGGCGCAGATCCCGCGGTTGCAGGACTTGCTCCACTACGTCTGCGACCAGGGCTTCGAGCACCACGTCGCGGTGAACGCGTCGCACACGGGCGACGTGCTGGCCGAAGCCTGCGGGAAGTATTTAGGCTGGAACGTGCACTATCACAAATGATTGGAAACCACAGATGAACACAGATCAACGCGGATGAATCAAAATCTGACATCTCCTATCTGCGTTCATCTGCGTTCATCTGCGGTTAAACAATGCCTTTCTCCGACCGCCAACTCGCCCTCAAGTCGCTCCGCTACCGCCGGCGGATTCTGGAGATCATCAAGCGCGCCGGCGCCGGCCACACCGGCGGCAGCCTGTCGTGCATCGACATCCTCAACGTGCTGTACAACCGCGTGCTGCGCGTGTCGCCGCAGACGACCAAGGACCCGAATCGCGACCGGTACATCCAGAGCAAGGGCCACTCGGTCGAGGCGTTGTTCGTCGTGCTCGCGGACAAGGGGTTCTTCCCCGATGCGCAGCTCGAAACGCTCTGCCAGTACCAATCACATTTTGTCGGCCACCCGACGCGGAAGGTCCCCGGCATCGAGCAGAACACCGGCGCGCTCGGCCACGGCCTGCCCATTGCCGTCGGCTGCGCGATTGCGGGCAAGAAGGACGAGCGCGACTACCGCGTCTTCGCGCTCCTCGGCGACGGCGAACTGGCGGAGGGATCGAACTGGGAAGCCGCGATGGCTGCGGCCCATTACGACCTGGACAACCTCGTCGCCATCGTCGATCACAACACCCTCCAGATCACCGGCCGGACGCGCGACGTGTGCAACAACGAGCCGCTCGACGAGAAGTTCCGGGCGTTCAACTGGGAGGTGCGCACCGTCGACGGCCACTCGTTCGCGCAGCTCGCCGACGTACTGACGTATCGCCCAGAGGGCAAGCCGCTCGCGGTGATCGCGAACACGACGAAGGGTCAGGGGATCAGCTTCATGCAGGACGTCGCCAGGTGGCACCACGGCGTGCCGAGCGACGCGGAGTACGAATCCGCGATGCGCGAGCTTGACGAGGCGCTGGCGGAGGCGGCGTCATGAGCGCACCCGCTCCGAGCATGTACAGCCCCGCCGCGCAGGAGGTCGCCTCGCGCCTCGGCCTGAAGATGGGCCGGCCGAACCTGGAGGAGTTCGCGGACACGCTGCTGGCGCTGGCGAAGGTGAACCGCGACGTGCTCGCCGTCACCAGCGACTCGCGCGGCTCCGGCAAGCTGGGGCCGTTTGCGGCCGCGCTGCCCGATCAGATTGTCGAGCTCGGCATCGCCGAGCAGAACCTCGTCGGCGTGGCCGCGGGGCTCGCGTCGTGCGGGAAGGTCGTCTTCGCCGTCTCCCCGGCGTGTTTCCTGACCGCCCGGGCGCTGGAACAGATCAAGAACGACGTCGCCTACTCCGACAACCCCGTCAACCTGATTGGCATCAGCGCCGGCGTGAGCTACGGGGCGCTGGGCTCGACGCACCACTCCCTGCACGATCTCGCCGCGCTGCGCGCGATCAACAACATCGATATCGTCGTCCCAGCCGACAACTTTGAGACGCATCAGATCATCCAGCTCGCGGCCCGTCGCCAGAAGCCGACGTACATCCGTTTCGGCAAGGCACCGCTGTACAACCTGCCTAGGGTGAACCTGTCGAATCCGCCGATCGCAGATCTCAAATTTGAGATCGGCGGATTCGACAGGCTCACCGCAGGCAAGTCGATCCAGGTCCGCGACGGCTCCGACGTCTGCTTCATCGCAACGGGGGAAACCGTCATCCACGCGCTGCTCGCCGCCGAGTCGTTGCGGGAGAAAGGGCTCTCCTGCCGCGTGATCAGCATGCACACGATCAAGCCGCTGGACGTCGACGCGGTCCTCCGCGCGGGCGGCGAGTGCGGCGCGATCGTGACCGTCGAAGAGCACTCCATCCACGGCGGCCTCGGCGAGGCGTGCGCGTCCGTGCTCATGCAGGCCGGTACGCGCGTGCGGATGAAGATCGTCGGCCTCCCCGATGAGTACACCGTCACTGGCAGCCAGGCCGACATCTTTCGCCACTACGGCATCACGATGGAAGGGCTGGCCGAGACGGCGCTGTCGGTTGTGAAGTGACGCGCGGCGTTGAATGTGGCTTGGGCGTCCCGCGCCCGAGCGTTCCGCGGAGCGGAGCCATCAAAGAGCTCGGGCGAGACGCCCAAGCCACGACAACGATGCAGACGATACTCGCCATCGACCAGAGCACCTCGTCCACGAAGGCACTGCTGTTCGACGCGCAAGGCCGACTGCTCGACAGGGTGTCGCTCGACCACCGCCAGATCTACCCGCAGCCCGTCTGGGTGGAGCATGATGCCGAGGAGATCTGGCGGAACACGCTCTCGACGATGAAGACGCTCGTCGAGCGCAACCGCAACGCGATCGGCGATGTCTCGCACCTGAGCATCACCAACCAGCGCGAGACCATCGTCGTCTTCGAGCGCGGCACGGGTCGGCCGCTTCACAACGCGATCGTCTGGCAGTGCCGCCGCGGCGACCCGATCTGCGCCGAACTGTCCCGACACCATGAAGTCGTCGCGCGCAAGACAGGCCTGAAGATCGACACCTATTTCTCCGCGTCGAAGCTCACGTGGCTGATGCGATCGCGGCCCGACCTCGCGAACAAGCTCCGCGACGGCGACGCGCTGCTCGGCACGATCGACGCATACCTCATCTACCGACTCACGAACGGGCGCGTCTTCGCGACCGACCACACGAACGGTAGCCGGACGCTGCTGTTCGACATCGGGCGTCTCGCGTGGGACGACGAACTGTGCGCCCTCTTCGACGTCCCGCGCCGCGCGCTGCCGGACGTGCGCGACAGCACCGGCCGATTCGGCGAGACGGATCTGGACGGCCTCCTCCCGCGCCGCATCCCCATTTGCGGCGTCATGGGCGACTCGCAGGCGTCCCTCTTTGCCCACCGCTGCTTCACGCCCGGCATGGCGAAGGTCACGCTGGGCAGCGGTTCGTCCGTGTTGCTCAACGTCGGCCCCGAGCTGCGCGCGCCGGGCGAAGGCGCGGTCGCCACGATCGCGTGGACGCACGCCGGCAAGCCGACGTACTGCTTCGAAGGCCTCATCAACTACTCGGCCGCGACGATCGGCTGGCTGAAGGACCAACTGGGCCTGATCCGAACCGCCGAGGAGACGGAGGAGGCGGCCCTGTCCGTTCCCGATAACGGCGGCGTCTACCTCGTTCCAGCGTTCGCGGGTCTTGGCGCGCCGCACTGGTCGCCCGGCGCCCGCGCCGCCATCGTCGGGATGACGGCGCACGCCAGCCGCAACCACATCATCCGGGCGGCGCTCGAATCGATCGGGTATCAGCTGCATGACGTGCTCGACATGATGCGCGACCGCGCCCCTTCGACAGGCTCAGGGCAGGCGTCCATCGCGCTCCGCACGATCAACGCCGACGGCGGGGCGACGCGCAACGCGTTTCTCATGCAGTTCATCGCCGATGTGACAGGCGTGGAGATCGCCACCGCCCGGATCGCGGAGTGCTCGCCGCTGGGCGCGGCGCTGGCGGGGGCGGTGGGGATGGGGTTGCATCCGTCGCTCGACGCCGTCGCGTCGTTGCCGCGCGATGTCGTGACGTACTGTCCGCGGATGGATTGCGGTCAGGTCGATCGGTTGTGCGCCGGCTGGAAGCGCGCCGTTCAGCAGGTGCTGGCGGGAGCGAGCGAGGGGGCGTCGTGATGATCCTGAGCGATCGAACGTGGCGGGGACAGTGGATCGGCGCTGAAGCGCCAGCGGGCGACTCCGTTCAATCGCCCATAAAAGGCTGGCGTGTCGCAACAAAGGACACGCGCCAATCCGGCAGGTGAGTTTTTTCGTAGCACCCAAACCGCGCCAGGCCAGAAAGTTGGCGTGATCCCGCAGCACCCCAAAAGCACTTTTCCGCTTGACATATTCCCATAACGGAATATTCTTTGGGCATGCCTCGCGCACCCACGACCCTCGACCCGTTCAACGCCGTCGCCGAGCCCAAGCGGCGGCGCGTGCTGGAGCTGCTGGCGGAGACGGAAGGGGAGATGCCCGTCAACGACATCGTCTCCTCGCTGCGCTGGCCGCAGCCGATGGTGTCGAAGCATCTGGGCGTGCTGAAAGACGTCGGCCTGGTGATGGTGCGCGAAGACGGGCGGCAGCGATTCTACCGAATCAACGGCGAGGCCCTGCGGCCCATCCACGACTGGGCGAAGACGTTCGAGCGCTTCTGGACGCGCCAGCTCATTCGCATCAAGGAACGGGCCGAACGCATGGCGAAACAGCAGCGTGTGGCAAAGGACACGGGCAGGAACAAAGACAAGGACAAAGACAAGGAGCAGAAACCATGAAGAACGAACCGACGAATTCCGTCCAGCAGCTCATGCCGGAGCACACCGTGCAGACGCTGAACGTGCTGAAGGACGTCCTGGTCGACGCGCCGATCGAGATCGTCTGGGAATCGATCCTCGAAGAAGCCGGCCCCGCCAGCATCGGCGGCGACGGAAAGCCGATGCCCATGAAGCTCGAACTCTGGCCCGGCGGGCGCTGGTTCCGCGACCTCGGCAACAGCGCCGGCCACCTGTGGGGTCACGTCCAGGTCGTCAAGCCGCCGAAGTTGCTCGAGGTGTGCGGGCCGCTGTTCATGTCGTACCCGGCGATCTCGCACGTGCAGTACCGGCTGGCGCCCGAGGGTGACTCGACGCGCCTGAAATTCACGCACCGCGCAATCGGCCTGATCGATCCCGAGCACGCGAAGGGTGTCGACCAGGGCTGGGGCGAAGTGATCGATGAGATCGTGAAGATCGCCCGGCGGCGCGCAGGTAAGCGGTAACGCTCTTACTCCCTGCATCAGCACACGAGAGGTTCATCATGACAATGCTCAACGAAGACCAAGCCCTGGAAGTCCAAACGTTCGACTTCGCCAGGGACGTCCTGATCGCGGCGCCGATCGAGATCACGTTCGAGGCGGTGCTCGCCGAGCTGGGGCCGGAAGGGTCGATGCCGGACGGCAAGCCGTTTCCGTTCGTGTTCGAGCCGTGGCCCGGCGGGCGCTGGTATCGCGACCTGGGCAGCAACACCGGCCATCTCTGGGGCCACGTGCAGGTCATCAAGCCGCCCAGGCTGCTGGAGATCTTCGGTCCATGCTTCCTCTCGTACCCGGCGACGAACCACATTCAATACCGACTTGCGCCTGAAGGCGACGGCACGCGGCTGCGCATCGCCAACCGCGCGTTCGGGTACATGCCCAGGCGCTTCATGGAAGGCGCGGACCAGGGATGGGAGCACGGCTTGCGGCGCATCGCCGAGATCGCCGCGCGGTTGAAGGCCAAGCGATAACAGGAGTACACGTACACCACCGAGAAAGGAACACATCATGATGAAAGCTGAACCCCAAAAGGAACACCAATGGCTCCAGCGGCTCGTCGGCGACTGGACGATGGAGTCGGACTGCTCGATGGGCCCCGACAAGCCACGCGAGAAGTTCAACGGCACCGAGCGCTTCCGCTCGCTCGGCGGGATCTGGTTCATCGGCGAAGGCGAGGGCGAAATGCCCGGCGGCGGCACGGGCAAGATGGTCATGACGCTCGGCTACGACCCGCAGCAGAAGAAGTACGTCGGCACGTGGATCGGCTCGATGATGACGCAGCTGTGGGTCTACGACGCGAGCATGGACGCGGCCGGGAAGGTCCTCACGCTCGCCGGCACGGGCCCGAGCTTCGCCGGCGACGGCACGATGGCGAAGTACCGCGACGTCATCGAGTTTCAAAGCGACGACCAGCGCACGCTCAGGTCCTACGTCCAGGGGGACGACGGCAAGTGGGCCGAGTTCATGACCGCGACGTATCGGCGGAAGCACTGAAGACGCGCATCGCACGCACCAACACGAAGGAGACAAAGCAATGACGCTCACCAACACTCAAGCCGCAACCGCGGGCCCTGCCAACGAGCCGAGAAGCGCGCCGTCGGCATGTGCGATCGCACAGGCAATTCTCGACGAGTTCGAGCGGGAACTGGCCACCACGCGAAAGTTCCTCGAGCGCATCCCCGACGAGAGACTGACCTGGCGGCCGCACGAGAAGTCCATGACGGCCGGGCAACTCGCCCTGCACATCGCGCAGACGCCGGAGGGCGTGGTCAGGCTCTCGCTCCCGGACGAAGCGGCCGTGCCGGATATGAGCGGGGGGCGGCCGCAGCCTGCCAGCGGGCGCGAGGTGCTGGAGACGCTTGACTGCAGCGCGGCATTCGTTCGCCAGACGCTGCCGACCATCGACGACGCGCGCATGGGAGCCACGTTCACGGTCGTGCGCGACGGCCGAACGCTGATGTCGATTCCGCGCGCACTGTTCCTGCGCAACGTTCTGCTCAACCACTGGTACCACCACCGCGGCCAGTTCGGCGTCTACCTTCGGCTCGTCGGGGCCAAGGTTCCGTCCAGCTACGGCCCAAGCGGCGATGAATCGCCATTCGCTTAGGAGAGAACCATGACTACGCATCAAGTTGTTTCGAGAGAGCAGTGGGTCGATGCACGACGCGCGCTGCTGGAAGACGAGAAGCGTCTCACGCGGCAGCGCGAGGACCTCGCCCGTCGCCGGCGCGAGCTGCCTTGGGTCAAGGTCGAGAAGAACTACGTCTTCGACAGCCCCGACGGCAAGCAGACGCTGTCCGACCTCTTCGCCGGGCGCAGCCAGTTGGTCGTCTACCACTTCATGTTCAACCCGGCGTGGCAGGAAGGCTGCCCGAGCTGCTCGCTCGTGAGCGACCACTTCGACGGCGCGCTGCCGCACCTGGCGGCGCGCGACGTGTCGTTCACGGCCGTCTCGCGGGCGCCGCTCGCGAAGATCGAAACGTTCAAGCGGCGGATGGGCTGGCGCTTCCACTGGGTGTCGTCGCATGGCAGCGACTTCAACTACGACTACCACGTCTCCTTCGCGCCCGAGCAGCGCACCCGCGGCAAGGTGGACTACAACTACCGAATCGACGAATTCCCCAGCGAAGAGGCGCCCGGCGCCAGCGTCTTCCACAAGAACCCCAGCGGCGAGATCTTCCACACCTACTCCACCTACGCTCGCGGCCTGGAGCCGCTCGTGGGCGCGTACACCATCCTCGACCTCGTTCCCAAGGGCCGCGACGAGGATGCCCTGGGATTCTCCATGGAATGGGTCCGACACCACGACCGCTACGGCACTAACACTTTTCTGGACGCCGACCGCCCATACTGGCCCCCGACGGCGAACCCCGCGGCCGCGACCGCGACCTGCCCTTTGTGTGAGGCGAACGGCCGGTCATGAACGCGCATCGTTGTTGCAGACCAACGTCCTCTTGAAAGGCACTCCCATGACGAACCACAAAGTCGTATCCCGTGACCGATGGCTCAAGGCGCGCACCGCGTTCCTGGCCGACGAGAAGCGCATCACCCGCGAGCGCGACGACCTCGCGCGCCGGCGGCGCGAGCTGCCGTGGGTCAAGGTCGAAAAGAACTACGTCTTCGACACACCCGACGGCAAGCAGACGCTGTCCGACCTGTTCGACGGCCGCAGCCAACTGCTGATCAAGCACTTCATGCTCGGCCCCGGCTGGAAGGAGGGGTGCGTCGGCTGCTCGTTCGAGTCCGATCACCTTGACGCGGCACGGGTTCACCTGGAACAGCACGATGTGACCGTCGTCGCGGTGTCGCGCGCGCCGCTCAGCGAGATCGAGCCGTTTCACCAGCGGATGGGATGGGGGTTCAAGTGGGTGTCGTCCAGCGGCAGCGACTTCAACTATGACTACCACGTCTCGTTCCGGCCGGAGGAGATCGCCAGCGGCAAGGTGTACTACAACTACGCCGAGCAACCCATCCCGATGGACGAGCTCTCCGGCCTGAGCGTGCTCTACAAGGACGACACGGGCGACATCTACCACACGTTCTCCACCTACGGCCGGGGCGCGGAAGAGCTGCTCGGGGCGTACGTCGTCCTCGACCTCATGCCCAAGGGCCGCAACGAGACCGGTCCCAACCACAACCTGACCGATTGGGTGCGGCATCATGACCGCTACGGCGCGGCGGGCTACGTCGACGCGACGGGGCGGTTCCGTGGCGAAGCGAGCGCGGCCTGCGCGTGCCACGATGCGGAAGGGGGCCGGTCGTGAGCTGCCGAAACTGCAAGTCGCGTCAGCAGAAGAACGTGCGCCGCGTGGCCGGCGTCGCGGGGTCAGTGGTGCCCGGCGTGGTCCTGGCGCTGCTGCCCAAATGCCCCGCGTGCGTGGCCGGGTACGTGGCGCTGGCGACCGGCGTCGGAATCTCCGTCTCGGCCGCCGCGTACCTGCGGACGGGCGCGATCGTCCTGTGTATCGCGTCTCTGCTGACCGTGGCGGTCGCGACGATTCGCGCCCGGCGATCAAGAATTCGGAATCCTGTTGCCACGCGCGTGGTGACGCTTGATTTGACAGCAATCACTCTTTGAAGGAGAAGCCATGAACGTTAAGAAACTGACCCTCTCCGCGTTGCTCGCCTCGCTCTCGCTCGCCACCGTCATCGGCTCGATCGCCATCGCCGAGCCGGCCAAGGACGCGAAGCCCGCCGCCGCAGCATCGGGCGCCGACGCGCCCGCGCCGCAACTTCCGCCCGGTTGGACCGAGGCCGACATGAAGGCCATGATGGAGGCCGGCACACCCGGGAAGATGCACGAGTACCTCGCCAAGGGCCACGGCACGTGGCAGGGCAAGAGCAGCTCGTGGATGACGCCCGACATGAAGGAGCCGATCCTCAGCGAGGTCACCGTCAACGCCTCGCCGATGATGGACGGCCGCTACACCAAGCTCGAGATCGCCGGCGACATGCCGGGCTGCGGCCCGTGGAAAGGGTTCGGCCTGTTCGGCTACGACAACGTCGCCAAGCAGTTCGTCACCAGTTGGATCGACAGCCACAGCACCGGGATCATGCAGGGGACGGGCGCGCTCTCGCCCGATCAGAAGTCGATCACCTGGGACTACACCTACCACTGCCCCCTCACACAGAAGCCCGCCAGGTTCCGCGAGGTGGAAACCGTCACCGGCCCGAACACGAAGACGCTGGAGATGTTCGGCGCGGATCCGAAGAGCGGCAAAGAGTTCAAGATGATGCGGATCGAGCTGACGAAGAAGTGATCCGCGCGGCGTGCGGGCGTCGGCGGGCTCCTTTCGAGGAGACCCTTGACG
>JBAUGM010000405.1:0-5561 GCA_049679725.1 Tepidisphaeraceae bacterium | reverse complement strand
CATTGTCACCGGCGGCGATCACGTCTTCGACACGCTCAGCCAGCCGCTCACGCGCGTGCAGACGCAGTGGGACCTGTATCACAAGATCCTGGCGGAGAACACGAAGCTTCCCGTCCACCCCGTGCTGGGCAATCACGACATCTGGGGCTGGGCGAACCCCGAGGCGATCTCCATCGACGCGCCGAACTACGGCAAGGCGATGGGCCTCGACCGGCTCGGCATCGCCAGGTCGTACTACTCGTTCGACGCCGGCGCGTGGCAGGTGATCGTCCTTGACAGCATGACCCAGCGCGGCAAGAAGTACTTCGGCGCGCTGGGGCCCGAGCAGACCGAATGGCTCAAGGGCGAGTTGCAAACGATCGGCACGACCAAGCCGATCGTCGTCTTCTCGCACATCCCGGTCCTGGCCGTGTGCCCGTTCTTCGGCAGGGAAGAGCGGCTGGGCGAAACCGAGTGGAACGTGCCCGACGCCGCCATGCACCATGACGCGCGCGAACTGGTCGAGCTGTTCGATCAGTACAACGTCCGGTTGCTCGTCTCCGGCCACATCCACCTCGTCGACCGCGTCGAGTATCGCGGGATGACGTTCATCTGCGACGGCTCGATCAGCGGCAACTGGTGGAAGGGCCCGCGGCTGCAATTCCCCGAAGGCTACGGCGTGTTCGACCTGCACCCGGACGGGCGGTTCGATCATCGATACGTGACCTACGGATGGAAGGCGGAAGAGGTGTAGCTTCACGGGGGGAGGGGACCTTGCGGTCAGACGACTTCCGCCCCGCCGTCGTCGCTCGTGGTCGTCAGGTCGCTCACCTGCTGTTCCAGCGTCTTGATCCGCTCGAGCAGATCCGGCAATTGCGTGAAGATCCAATAGACCCGGCGGGCGTGGTTGGCGGGCATGGCGGGCATGCCCATGACCGTGGCGCCGTCGGGGATGTCGCTGATGATGCCGCTCTTGGCGGCGATCGTCACCTTGTCGCCGATCGACAAGTGCCCGGCGACGCCGACCTGCCCCGCGATCACCGCGTACTTCCCGATCGTCACGCTCCCCGCGATTCCCGTCTGCGCGACGATCAGCGACCCCGGCCCCACCTTCACGCTGTGGCCGATCATCACGAGGTCGTCGATCTTCGTGCCCTTACCGATGATCGTGCTCCCAATCGCCGCGCGATCGACGCACGAGTTGGCGCCTATTTCCACGTCGTCCTCGATGACCACGTTGCCGGCTTGGGGGATCTTGTGATGCACGCCGTTGTTCGTCGCGTAGCCGTAACCGTCGGCGCCGATGACGACGTTGGCCTGGAGGATGACGCGATCGCCGAGGACGCAGCCGTCGTAGACGCAGGCGTTGGGGTAGAGGATGCAGTCGCGCCCGATGCGCGCGCCCGGGCCGACGAAGGCGCCGGGGTAGATCGTCGAACCTTCGCCGACGGTGGCGCTGGAGTCGACGTGCGCCTGCGGGTGGACGCCGGTGAACGGGTGTTTGCGGTGGCCGTGCAGGGCGATCATCGCCTTGGTGTAGGCGAAGTACGGATCGGCCGCGCGGAGCAGAGCGACGCGCGACGCCTTCGTCGCCGCCGACACGATGACCGCCGATGCGGTGGTCGTCTCGAGCTGTTTCGCGTAGCGGGCGTTGGAGAGGAAGCTGATCTGCCCGGGCCTGGCGTCTTCCAGCGTGTTGACGCCGCTCACGTCGATCGCGCCGTCGCCCGCCACCTCGGCCCCGATCATTGCCGCCAATTCATCCAGTCGCATGACAAGTCAGACTAAACCAAAACCGCGCCGCGCAGAAGGGAAGGGACTGCCCACGAATCGCACCAATCGACGCGAATGAAGACGACGTTTCCGATTCGTGCAGATTCGTGTGATTCGTGTGATTCGTGGGCAACCTCTTCTATACTCCCCGACCTCACAGGAGGACCACGCTTCATGCCCCACCTGCTCGGCATCGACATCGGCACCAGCGGCACCAAGACGCTCATCTGCGACGAGGACGGGAGAGTCATCGCGACCGCGCTCGCGGAGCATCCCATCTCCTCGCCCAAGCCCGGCTGGTCCGAGCAGAACCCGTCCGATTGGTGGGACTCGACGATCCGGGCGACAAAAGCGGTGCTGAAGCGGGCGAAACTGAAAGCCGACGCCATCGGCGGCATCGGCCTGTCGGGCCAGATGCACGGCAGCGTCTTCCTCGGCGATGGCGACAAAGCCCTCCGCCCCGCGCTGCTCTGGAACGACCAGCGCACCGCCAGGCAGTGCGCCGAGATCGAATCCAAAGCGGGCGGGCGCGCCGCGCTGATCGAGCTCGTGGCCAACCCCGCCCTCACCGGCTTCACCGCGCCCAAGATCCTCTGGGTGCGCGAGCACGAGCCCAAGGTCTACGCGAAAACGAAGCACATCCTCCTGCCCAAGGACTACATCCGCTTCCGCATGACCGGCGAGTACGCGACCGAGGTGAGCGACGCCAGCGGAACGCTGCTCCTGGACGTCGTGAATCGCAGGTGGTCCGACCCGCTCCTTTCGCTCCTTCAGATCGACAAGTCCCTCCTCCCGCGCCTGCACGAATCGTACGAAGTGACGGGCAAACTGAACGCCCAGGGAGCGCGCTCCCTGGGTTTGCGCGTGGGCACGCCCGTGGTCGGTGGTGGTGGTGATCAAGCCGCCGGCGCAGTGGGCAACGGAATCGTCACCTCCGGCATCGTCAGCGCCACGCTCGGGACCAGTGGCGTCGTCTTCGCGCACGCGGACCAGCCCACGCGCGACCCCCAGGGCCGCGTCCACACGATGTGTCACGCGGTCCCCGGCAAGTGGTGCGTCTTCGGCTGCATGCTCTCCGCGGGCGGGTCGTTCCAGTGGCTGCGCAACCAGCTCGGACAAGCGGAGGTCGCGCTCGCGAAAAAGAAAAAAGTCGACCCCTACGAACTCCTAATAGCCGGGGCTCAACGAGCCCCCGGTGGTTCTGAGGGTCTGTTCTTCCTCCCGTATCTGACGGGTGAGCGCTGCCCCCACCCCGACCCCAATGCGCGAGGCGGCTGGATCGGCCTCACCGCGCGTACCACCCGCGACATGCTCATCCGCTCCGTCCTCGAAGGCGTCACCTACGGCATGCGCGACGCTTTGGAAATCATGGCGCAGATGAACGTCGCCACGCGTGAGGTCCGCGCCAGCGGCGGGGGTTCACGCTCCCCGTTCTGGCGCCAGCTCCAGGCCGACGTCTACCAGCAGCCGATCGTCCTGACCAACGCGACGGAAGGCCCCGCCTACGGCGTCGCGCTGCTCGCCGGCGTCGGCACGGGCGTGTGGAAGAGCGTCGAGGAAGCCTGCCGCGCGTCGATCAAACAGACGCAGAAGGTCTCCCCCAACAAGAAGTCCGCTGCGCTGTACGAGCGGCACTACCGCGTTTATGACAAGCTGTACTTCGACCTGAAGGATCGGTTCGCGGAGATGGCGGGGTTGGGCTAAGTGTCGAGTTCAGTAGTGATACCGCGCTTGCAGGAAGACGATTCGATCCTGCCGCACGAGATACACGATCCGATGTTCGTCGTTGAGCCGCCTGGACCACGCGTCTGGCGCGAGTCGCTTCAAGGGCTCGGGCTTGCCGATTCCGACGAAGGGATCGCGAAGGATCGCCTGCACCAGATCGAGAAGCCGAAGCGCCAGCTTGCGGTCGTTGGCAACGAAATATGCGAGGTCGCGGACGAACTGCTGATCGAAGACCGCGTCACGATCTCGCGCCGCCACAACGGCCCCCTATGCGTCGAGGCCGACGTCTTTGCGAAGCTGCGCCACGGTCATCACCCGCGGCTTGCCCGCCCGCGCGCGGCGCAGGGCGGCGCGCAGTCGCCGCCGGTTGCCGGGCGATGCGAGAAGATAGTCGGTCGTGTCAAGGTGTCGCAGTTTCTCAACGGGAATGAGCGCGACGTCTCGGTGCCCCGGTCGCTTGATGATGACGGCGCCGTCCTCCTCCAACGCCCGGTCCATCAGGGTGTCAAGGTCGGATCGCGAGAAACGACGCTTTGCGACGGGCATGGTTTCCAGACTATCCCCCGCCTGATCTGTGCGTCAAGCGATGGGGATTTGCTTGACTTTTGCCAGACGCGTTTCAAGTCATCGGCCCAAGTGAGGCGTTGGTGCGCCTATACAAGGTGCGCAGTGTGGGAGAACAGGACACACTCTCCGCGCCTTCACGGTTGCCTTCTGTCCTGCCACCGTTTTCAGAGCAGGACGGCTCAAGCTTGCGGCGGGCGGGCGCGGTTCGGCCTACACGATCGTCCCGATCCACGTCGTGGTGGTGGGATTCGGGCTGTTGCCGGTCGCGCTGATGATCCGTCCATCCGGGAGGACGCCCGCGACGCTGGTGCTGCGGGCGGCGGGGAGCGGGTCCATCTCGTAGGTCGTGTTCGTAAGCGGGTCGAAGACCGTCACGTTGCGCATGACCTGCCCGAAGCCCGTCTCGCCGCCGATGATCATGATCTTGCCGTTCCACGCGAAGGTGGAGGAGTTGATGTGCGAGCGGACGGTGGGGAGGTCGGCGACCTTCTGCCACGTGTCGGTGGCCGGGTCGTAGCGGTGGACGTCGCGCTGGGCGATCTGGTCCTCCTCCTGCCCGTACTGCCCGCCGATGCAATAGACGTACCCGTTGATCGCGATGCCGGTCGTGTGGTTGCGCGGGTTGGGCAGCGGGGCCTTGGAAACCCAGCCGGCGGACTGGTTGTTCAGGTCCAGGACCCAGTGGCTGGCGGACTCCCAGGTGCGGTCGTGGCCCATGCCGCCGAAGAAGTAGATCTTGTTGTTGAGCAGCGCCGCGCCGCCCGCGCCGCGGCTGTTGGGCAGGTCGGGGCCGCGCGACCAGGTGTCGGTGGTGGTGTTGTACTTCCAAACCTTCTTCCCACCCGGCCCGGGGTGGTCGCCGAAGTACCCGCCCACGAGCCAGATCGTGTCCCCGACGACGACAACGCCGCTGTGCGTGACCTTGTCGGGGCAATCCTTGATGCGCGTCCAGGTGTTGGTGGCCGGGTCGTAGACGTCGGAGCGCTTCATGGCCAGGATCTTGCCGTTCTCGACGTACAGCCCGCCGAGGACGTAGAGCTTTCCGTTGACGACGGCGCCGTTCGATTCGGCCCGCGCGACGGGGTTGGGGGCGACGGTGTCCCAATCGATGTCCGTGCCGACGGGATTGCTCGCAAACGTCGTCGAGCCGTCCTCGTTGGAGAACGCGGACTCGCCGACGACGTTGTGGGCCAGGACCTTGTAGACGTAGTGCGTCCCGGGCTGCAGCCCGTTGTCGACGTACTCGGTTTCGTTGGCGGGGGCTTCGGCGATCAGCTCGTACGTGCCGTCGTCGCCGAGCTTGCGGTAGATGCGGAAGCCGCCTTCGTTGTCGGAGTTGTCCGTCCAGCGGACGCGGACCTGCGTGGCGGAGAGCGCGGTGGCGTCGGCGCCGCTCGGGGCAGCGGGCGGGTCGGTGGGGGCCGGGCCCTGGTCGTGCGTCGCGATCTCGATGAAGCAGATCTTGTTGTCGATCGAGCCGACGGCGTTGGAGAGCGTGAGCTTGCCGTCGCTCACGG
>JBAUGM010000404.1:0-6313 GCA_049679725.1 Tepidisphaeraceae bacterium | reverse complement strand
GTTCGGCGGCGTGCCGCCGTTCCCGCCGATCTCGGCGCAGCAGTGGCTCGTGTTCCTGTGCGCGGCGGTCGTGCTCGTCGCCATCGTTCATCCGTTCGTGCGGTCGAAGTGGTTCGCGGTTGTGGCGTCGGCGGTTGTGCTGGGCGCGACGCCGTGGCTGCTCTTGCGGAACGTGTCGTTCATCGAGCCGCGCGTGCTGTGGACGTGGATTGCCGGCGCGGGCGTCGTGATGGTCGCGTGGTGGGGGGCGCTGGAACGTCTCTCCCGCCGCGGGCGCGGCGGCGCGCTGCCGCTGCTCCTGGCGATCGTCTTTGGCGTGGCGGGTTTGGCGATCATCAACGCGGAGAGCGCGTTGCTCGGACAGGCGACCGGTTCGCTCGCCGTCCCGCTCGTCATCATCTCAGCGGCCGCCCTGGCGTCGCGCGGCGCGTCGCTGGCGCGCGGCGGAGCGTTGGCCGTGACGTTGCTGCTCCTCGGGTTGCTGCTCACCGCCCATTTCTTCGCGAACCTGACGACGCGCGACCTGATCCTCCTCGCCGCCGCCCCGCTCGCGGCGTGGGCGGGCGAACTGCCGAAGTTGGGCAAGCCCGATTCGTGGAAGCGCGTCGCGGTGCGGACGGTCGCCGTGCTTGCGATCCTAGCGCTGCCCGCGTTCGACGCCGCGAAAGGACTCAAGGAAACCGTGGACGAGCAGTACGAGTCGTATTCGTATTGAGCTTCTCGTGGCTTGGGCGTCCCGCCCGAGCTTGGCGCTCTTGGCGGCTGCCTCGTACCGGAAGAGCTCGGGCGAGACGCCCAAGCCACGATTAGAGCAGCCCAAGGTCCTCGTAAAGCGCCGTCAGTGTCTCGCGCGATCGCTGCTGGTGTTTCGGCTCGCCCGGCATTCCGTTCCATACGAGCGCGACGACCAGGCCGTGCTTCGGATCCGCGAACGACGTGGACGACTGCGACCCGCCGTGCCCGAACGTCTCCTCCGATGCGCGGCGGCCGAAGCCGTACGGCACCGTTTCGGCGCCATATCGGTTCGAGTCAATGATGAAGCCGAGTCCCCAGTCGATGACGTGGCGGAAGGTGTGATCGAACAGGCCGGCGCGATGGCGCGACGTCAGCTCCGTCACGCTCTGGCGCGATAGCACGTTCTCCCCGCCCGCGAGCAGCATTTCGTAGAACCGCCCGAGCTCGCGCATCGGCCCGCGCCCGCCGCCGCCGGGGCGGCAGCGCGTGGCGTCGTGCTCGTCGTCCGCGGGATCGGGCGCCACGGCCGGCGAGCGCGAGGTGTTGTGCATCAGCCCGATCCGCTCGCCGTACGCGCGGTACCGCTCCGCCGGCATCCCGATCCACGAATCGCGCATCCCCAGCGGCAGGAAGATCTCGTCGCGCACGTACTGCTCATATGGTCGCCCGTCGGCCCGCCGAACGACTTCCGCCAAGACGTACCAACTGACGGCCGGGCTGTACCCCGCCTTCTCGCCCACCACCCAGCCGGGCTGAAGCGACGTTTCGCAAATCGCTGAGATGATCTGCTCCCACGGCCCCCGCTCCCACCCCAGCGCCGGCGCGCGAACGCCCGACGTGTGCATCAGGATCTGCCGGATCGTGATCACTTCTTTGCCGCGGTTGCCGAATTCCGGGATGTGGTGCGCAACGCGGTCATCGAAGTCGATCGCGCCCCGCTCGCGCAGCTGCGCCAGCGCCACGGCCGCGACCGGCTTCGAGCACGACATCCACGGCATGATCGTGTCGGTCGTCATCGCGACGCCCGGGCGAGCTTCGCCGAACGCGAAGTTCGCGACGCCCTGCCCGCGCAACGAGGCGTAGAGCTGCGCGCCGACGTGCAGGCCGTCGCGCATCCCGGAATCGAGCAAAGCGAGCGTTCGCAAGAGCGGGGAAACGTCCGACATCTCTTCAACCGAAGTCGGGTTGCGCGAAGAGGTCTTCGAGCGGCAAGGTGAAGCCGGGGATGATCGACTCGCCCTCAATGACGTCGTCGCCGCTGAGGACGCGGCCGGGGCGGGCGTCGTGGTAGATCGTGACGGCTTGCGCAACGGGGTCGACGAGCCACGCGAGCTTCGTGTCGCTCGCGAAGTACTCCGTCATCTTTCGCTCGATCTCTTGCGGCTTGTCATTGGGCGAAAGCACCTCGGCGAGTAGGTCGGGCGAGCCTTGGAAGAACTTCCGCGGGAGGCGCTTCATTCCCTTGAGGCGCGCCGCGGAGACGAACGCGACATCGGGGCTGAGCAGGTCGCCACTCCGCATGTAGAAGCCGGTGCTGGAATCGGAAACCCACCCCAGCTTCCGATCGCGGACGTGCATGAAGAGCGCAGCCAGAAGCGCCGACGATATTCCACCGTGTTCGTATCCCGCTGGCGCCACGATCAGCCTCCCGTCGATCATCTCCGCCTTGCCGATGTGCGGCAGCGAGAGCAGTTGCTCTTCCGTCAGGTTCTCAGATCGCGTCAGGGTGGACATCGCACAGCTCCGGTTGCCGATTGTATCACCAACCTTGGGCTCAAGACTCCAGGTTCAACCACTTTACCTCCCCCGGCGACAGTTCCACGTCCAGCGCTGGCAGGCTCGTGCGCGTCTCGCACAGTTGACGCGGGCCGATCAGGGCGAAGGTGGGGAAGGGCTGGCTCAGCACGTACGCCAGCGCGATGTTGATCGGCAGGACGTTGCGCCGGGCGGCGAGCTCGTTCACGCGGGCGAGGCGCTGGAAATTGTCGTCGCTGTACCAGCAGCGGACGAGTTCCGCGTCGTCGCGCTGGTCGGGATGGGCGCGCCCGGGGAGGAAGAAGCCGCGGGCCTGGCTGGACCAGGAGAGCAGCGGCGTCTGCGTCCGCGTGAACCACGCGCGGGAATCTGCGTCTGATGCGTGAACGCAACCGGGCCAGACGGGGTCGACCATCCGCGCGAGGCTGAAGTTGTTGCTGACGACGCCGAAGCCCTGCAATCCCTTCGATCGCGCATACGCGTTCGCCTCGTCGATGCGGGCCAGCGCCCAGTTGCTGCCGCCGAAGATTGTCATCCTTCCCGCGCGGACGTGCTCGTTCATCACGTCGACGAACTCGCCGACGGGGACGGCCGGGTTGTCGCGGTGCATCATGTAGACGTCGACGCAGGGCACGCCGAGGCGGTCGAGGCTCTCGTGGAGTTGGCGCGTGAGCGCCTCGGGATTGCAGTTGGGCGTGTGGGCGCCCTTGCCGACGAGGACGACGTCGTCGCGCACGCCGCGGTTCTTGAGCCAGCGGCCGAGGAGTTTCTCGTGGTTGCCGCCGCCGTAGATGTGGGCGGTGTCGAACGCGTTGCCGCCGCGGGCGAAAAAGTCGTCGAACATCACCGATGCGTGCGTGAGGTCCTGCTGGTTGTCCACGCCCATGAACAGCCGCGACACGCGCTTGTCGAGGCCGGCGATTCGCCCGTGCTTCATGTTGTGCTTCGGGCGGACGGTGAGCGGCCGGCGGGAGACGGTCGGGACGGGTGAGTCGAATTTCTCCTGGTCGTAGACGAGGCCGATCTGTTTGCGCCAACCATCGAGCGCGCGCAGGTTGCCCAGCGTGTCGTCCCAGCTCATCGCGGGGGATGGGGGTTGGCGGCGCGCGAGGTGCTCGGCGACGGTGTCGGCCTCGATCGCGTAGAGCGGCAGGGGCGTTTCGATCAGCACCTCGCGCGGTGCGGGTGCGCCGGTGCGGGTGACGATGATCTTCGTCGTCCCGCCGTCGCGCGCGACCACCCATGGGGAGGGAATGAGGATGCTCCCCTCGCTGCCGTCGATGCGGACGACGTTCTCCTGGTTGATGCTGACGCCGGTGGAGAGCTGCGCGAGGATGCCGCCGGGGAATTTGAGCGACGCGATCGCCCACTCGTCGACGCCCGTGGCGCCGAGGTGCCCGACGGCTTTGACCTCGATCGGCTCGGCAAAGGCCTTGCCCGTCGCGACGCCGGCGACGAGTCGCGCCATGGAGGTGCAGTAGCACCCGACGTCGAGGATTCCACCGCCGCCGGTGGCGTTGTCGAACGCCCGACCCTGGGGGTTGAACGTGGCGTGGAAGCTGAACGTCGCATGGATGACGCGCACGTCGCCGATCGCGCGCTCGTCGCGGAGCAGCTCGACGAGCCGCTGCGTCTGCGGGTGACAGCGGTACATGAACGCTTCCATGAGGAACACGTCATGCTCGATCGCCGCCTCGATGATGGCCGATGCTTCGTGGAAGCTCATCGCGATGGGCTTCTCGACGAGCAGGTGCTTCTTTGCCTCGGCGGCCTTGATCGCCCACTCGGCGTGGGCAGGGTGGGGCGTTGCGATGTAGACGGCGTCGACGTCGCCATCTGCGAGCAGCGCCTCGTAGCTCCCATGCCGGTGCGGCACGTTGAACGCCGCCCCGAACGCGTCCGCGTTCTCTTGTGAGCGACTGCCTATTGCGACGAGCGTTCCCGTCCTCGATGCCGCGAGCCCTTTCGCAAACGCCTTCGCGATGTTGCCCGCGCCGAGGATGCCCCAACGGAGCTTGGAAGTAGACGACATCCGCGCACTGTAACGTGTCATGTCGCGAGTTGGCGAGCCCGCTTTAGCGGGCGGGCTCCTAGCGCTGCCCGTACCGCTTGTAAGGCACGTCGTTCAGAAACGCGCGAATCTCCTTGGCGTGAGCGATCGCGGATTCAAGCTCGACGCTCACGCGCGTGTGCGGATAGTCGCGAAAGTCCGTAGCGATCCCGTGACGCTTCGCCTGCGTCAGCACGTAGCGGTACGTGAGGCGTCCTTGCTTCTCGTCGCGCAGGCATCCATCGAAGTACTCGTGACCTTTTGCATCGCGCCAGAACTCGGGGAAGCGCCGGGGCAGTGTGTCGTTGACCAGCTTCGCGACGGAGCCGTGCAGGCGCTGCATCATCTTCGGGAGGTTCGCGCCGATCTTGAGATAGCCGATCGTGTGGTAGTGGTTATCGAGGAGAGAGGTGACCCAGGGCGTGAAGAGGAAGAGAGAGGTGTAGTGGTCGAAACGGTCCCAGAAGACGGCTTTCGCCTCTTCGGAGGCGAACGCGTGGAACTTGTCGCGCACGCGGGCGGTGATGAAATAGACTTGGTTGTCGACGAGCCAGTGTTCGAAGCGGTGTTGTCCGTCGTGCTGCGTCTGTCGACTGCGCGAGATGCGTTCGAAGCGCTTTCCCATGCGCGCCTCCCCGAAGAAAAGACCCCGCCCGCTAAAGCGGGCTCGCCAACTTGTTAACCGAGCAGTCCGGGAGGAAGCCCGAGATCGCCCGTCATCTTCTGCATTTCGGTCTTCATCATCTCCGCAGCGCGGGATTGGGCACCGTGGACGGCGGCGACGATGAGGTCCTCCAGCAGTTCCGTGTCGTTCACGTCGACCTTGGACTTGTCGATGTGCAGTTTCACCAGCTCGAGCCGCCCGTTGACGGTGGCCTGGACCATCCCGCCGCCGGCGTCGGCGGTGACCTGCTTCCTGGCCAGCTCCTCCTGGAGGGTCTTCATCTGGTCCTGCATCTGGCGGGCCTTGGTCATGAGCTCGCCGAGGTTGCCGAGGTTTTTGAAGGCGTCCAACATTTGAATGTCTCCTACTCGATCTTGATGACCTGCGCGCCCAGCTCGTCCATGATCGATTTGATGAGCGGGTCGGACTCGCGCAGGGCCGCGATCTGCTCGTCCGTCAGTCGTACTGGCGCCGGCGCGGGGGTCGCTGCGGGCGCACGCACGGCCTCTCGCCTTACCGCCGTTGGCGAGACTGCTTTAGCGGGCGGGGTGTTTGCCGTGATCTTCGGCGCGACCTCCGTCGTCGCAATTGCACTAGTGGCGTCCGCCTCCAGGTCGAACGTGATGCCGACACTCTGGTTCAGCACTTTCGAAAACGCCTCACGGACCTGATCCTTCTTCCCGTTCCGCTCGAACATCTTCACGAACGTTTCGTGCTGCTTGGCATAGCGCACGACGCATTTTCCGTCTTCGAGCCCGATGTACCGCCCGTGTGAGAGGAGGCCGGGCAACCCCGGACCTTTCTCGGCGAGGACGTCGAGCAGCTTCTGCCAGACGACGGGAAGGTTGTTCGGATCGACGGCTTCGACGTTGGACTCGGACGCCGCGGGCGTCGCGGCGACGGGTTCGAGCGACGGCGGTGGAGGCGCCGACTGTTGTTGCTTCAGCAACTCGGACAACGACGGGCCGGAGTTGTCCCACACCTTGCCCGGGCGCGGCAGGTCGTCGTCTTCATCCTCGGCGGATGGCGTTGGCACTGATGTCGTTGCGACGCCTGCGTCGCCCGCTTCCGTGAATGCAGGGGGAGGCGACGCAGGCGTCGCAACTACA
>JBAUGM010000403.1:0-2556 GCA_049679725.1 Tepidisphaeraceae bacterium | reverse complement strand
GCTCAGACACCGGCGTGTGGACAGCATTCCCGCATGCGCGCCTAGGAGTAGGGGTGAACCGTGCGCGAATATCATGACAATCGCGCACGACGATCTCGCAATTGTGCGAAAAGCCCGGAAAAACCGCGCGAAAAAGTCTTCGGAAATCCGAGATTGTCGTAACTCCTTTTGCGCGATCGTCACGACGTCCGCGCAAAAGGACTTACGGCGCGCGCCGTCACTCGCGCAGGCTCGCGGCGATGCGGGCGTAGCTCTCGCGGCGCCATTCCGGGGCGGTGTCGGCGGCAACATCCGGGAAGAACTCGTCGAGGTTGTCGCGGGTGACGCCCCAGAGGCCGAACAGCTTCACGCCGGGGGTGTCGATCACGCTGCCGCCGCCGCCATTTTCAGCGAAGTCGAGGACGTAACGCCGGGCGCTGGTGGTCGTGTGGCGGCCCTTGTCGGTGTAGGCGCTCACTTCGGCGACGCGCAGGTCGAGATTGGGTTGGATCGCGCGAATGAGGCTGCTCTTCCCGACGCCGCTGTGGCCGGCGAGGACGGTCGTCCGGTCGCGGAGCGCGTCGCGGAGGTCGTCCAGGCCGATGTTGGCCTCGGCGCTGGTGCGGAGCGCGCGCACGTCGAGCGACTCATAGTGCGCCAGCACATCGTTCGCCTCGGCAACCGCCTCCCGGCCGGGCTTGTCGTCCTGCGCAAGGTCCACTTTGTTCAGGCAAACGATCGGCTTCAGCTTGCCGCTGAGCGCGGCGACGATCATGCGATCGACCAATCCCCACTTCACGCGCGGCTGGAGCAGGCTCGCGACGATCAGCATCTGCTGCGCGTTGGCGACGATGGGGTGCTGCGTCGTCCCCTTGAAACTGTCGGCGCGCGTCAGGATCGTCTCCCGCGGCAGGACGTGCTCGATGACGGCCTCGGGCTGAGCGGCTTCGTTGGTTGTCCCACCCGCGCGGAAGCGCACGCGGTCGCCGACGACGATGGCCGTCTTGCTCGTCTTGCTAAGCGTCTTGCGGACGACGCAGAGGTAGGTCGTGCCCTGGTGCTGGACTTCGCTGTAGAGCGAGAAGATCTGGACGACCTCGCCGACCGGCAGGGCCGCGACGTCCGCCGCCGCGCCGTCCGCGGCGTCGCGCATCGCGGTCGTCTTCATCATCCGCTCGTGCTGGGCGTGCTTGGAGCGGTCGGTGAACCGCTGCTGCTGGTCGATGCGGTCCTCGTCCATGTGGCCGGAGAAGTAGCGCGACGTGAGGTCCTTCTCGCGCGGGGCTTTCTTCGGCTTACCCTTCATGCAAGGTGCGATCCTCGCCCCCCCGGGGTCGAATAACAAGCAACCAGACAGGAGCGGCAAAGCGGCAGCGACCCATCTCTGAGCGGTTGATTACTCTCATGTTCTTAAGAACATGAGAGGAATAGCGGTCGGCGTCGAAGTGTTGTTTGAGGCGAAGCGGTTGCTCATTCTCGCTTCATTGATCACGCGCCGCGAGCGTCGCTTCGCGAACCGTCTTCCCCTCTACATCGCGCAGTTGGAGCGTGAGCGTCGGCGCCTTCCCATTCCAGTCGATCGCGATCATGCCGAAGTTCGGCGGGGAGTAGCGATCGCCGACGCGATGGCCGTTCGGCTCGTTTGCCGGAGTCGATCCGCCCTGATTCAGGCTGCTGGCGGTGACGTCGTAAATCGGCGACTTGCCCGGCCGGTCGAGCCTGGAGATCTCGGCGGTGTGGCGATCGCCGCTGAGGAGGACGACGGGCTCGGGGCCGCTCGTCCGGTCGATCAGGTCGAGCAAACGCTGGCGCTCGCGCGGGAAGTTGCTCCACTTCTCGAAGCGGTGCTCGCCGGAGAGGACCTGGATGCTCGAACCGATGATGCGCACATCGGCGGACTGTTTCAGTTGCGCTTCGAGCCACGCCCATTGCGCATCGCCGAGGACGGTTTTCGTTGGATCGTCGTCCGGGTCATAGAAGAGGCGTTTCTCTTCGTCCCGGTGAGACTTCAGCGGGCTGCGGAACCAGCGTGTGTCCAGCAGGATGACCTGCACGCGCTGGCCCGGCTTGCCGAAGGTGTAGGCGTCATACACACCGGGATGGGTGCGCCGCGCCGACGTGGGCGGCTCGTTCAGGAAGCGCAGCATCTCCTGCTTCGACTCTTCCTTCAGGGGGAACTCGACGCCGGCGTCGTTCTTGCCCATGTCGTGGTCGTCCCATGTGGCGAGTAGCGTCGAACGCTCGCGGAGCTGCCTGAACGCCGGTTGGGCGGCGAGCATCTCGTACTTGCCGCGCATGATCGTCATGTCCTGGGTGTCACCGTAGATGTTGTCGCCGAGGAGGATGAAGAGTTCGGGCCGGGCGGCGACGATCGAATCCCAGATCGGCTGCGGCTTGTCCTGCCGGCAGCAGGAGCCGAAGGCGATGCGGGAGACGGGTTGGGTGGTGGTTTGGGCGCGCGAGCAGGCGGGGAGGAGGGCGACGAGCAGCAGTGTGCCGAAAATGGAGAACGATCGCATGGGCGAGAGGATAGCGTCCTGCGCCACGGCGGCCCAGAGCGCCAGCGCCGGGCCGCGC
>JBAUGM010000402.1:0-2113 GCA_049679725.1 Tepidisphaeraceae bacterium | reverse complement strand
CGCCGCAAAGCTCGGGCGAGACGCCCAAGCCACGAATCAAGACGTCTCAGTGCTCCCAACAAAAATGGAGGGAGCCACAGAGAACACAGAAGACACAGAGGCAGAAACGCCAAGGAATCCAAGGAATCCCGCTTCTCTCTCTGTGCCCTCTGTGTTCTCCGCCCTTATAGATACGCTCTTAGTCTAGGATGACGCTTGCGCAACTCAGTCCATCATCACGAATCGTCCCTCACGTAGCGGCGGAAACGCTCGATCGTCTGACGAGCCGCGACGTCGGGATCCGGGTACGGGAAGACCTCCGCGGACAGGTAGCCTTTGTAGCCGATCTCGCGCAACGCGCGCACGATCGGCGCGAAGTCGGTGTGACCATGACCGGCGGGCCGACGGTTGGAATCGGCGAAGTGGACGTGGCCGATGTCGCCCGCGCCCGCGCGCAGCGCGGCGGCCACGTCGGCCTCCTCCAGGTTCATGTGGAACAGGTCGGCCAGGAGCTTCACGTTGTCACTTTGGAGCGTCCGCAGGATGCGCGAGCCGCCCGCCATCGTGTTGGCGAAGTTCGTCTCGTAGCGGTTGAGCGGCTCGTACAGCAGTGGGACGCCGAATGTCGCGGCGAACTTGCCGAGACTGGCGAGCGCATCGGCAAGGTAAAACGTCGCCTCATCCCGCTCCAGCCCATCGCCCCACCGCCCCTGCATCGAGCCGATGATCGCCGGCGCGCCGAGTCGTCCGCCCGCCTCAATGATCGACCGGATGAACGCCCTCGCCGGCTCGCGGCGGGCGCGGTCGGGGTCGGTCAGCCGCAGTTTGTGCTTCACCCATCCCGCCCCGGTGCCGACGGCGGCCAACTTCAAGCTGTGTTCCGCGAGCAGACCCTTCAGATCGAGCTCGTCCAGCGTCTGGGCGTCCGGCGGGAAGACCTCGACCGCGTCGAACCCCAACTCCGCCGCCTTGCGACACCCCTCGGCCAGGTCGTCCCAGAAGACGAACGGCCCGCCGCGCGCCTCGGCCACAAGGCTGATCGTCACCGCCGATCGCATCGCTAGCTCACCTCCACGATCGCCTTGATCACCCCCGTCTGGGGCCGCGTGTAGGACTCGAAGACGCTGCTCATCTCCTCGAACGGCGTGCGGTGCGTGATCCACGGGCGCGTGTCGATCTTCTGCTCCTCGATCAGCTTGATGATTCGGGTGAAGTCGCGCGGCAGCGCGTTGCGGCTGCACAGCAGCGTCCCCTCGGGACGGTGGAAGACCGGATGCTTGAAGGCCACGTCCTTCGTGGTGATCCCGACGTACACGAGCCGGCCCGTCGGGGCGATGTACCCCAGCGCGTTGGACATCGACACGTTGCTGCCCGTGGCGTCGATGACGACGTCGGGCAGGTTGCCGTCGGTCACGCGCCTCAGGTCCTGCTCGATCTGGTCGCCGAGCAAGATCGTCTCGTCGACACCCATCACGCGCTTGCAGAAGGCGAGTCGCTGCGCGTTCATGTCGAGCACGATCACGCGCGCGCCGGTCAGCTTGGCGAAGACGATGCTCGACAGCCCGATCGGGCCGGCGCCGATGACGAGGCAGTTCTCGCCGCGCAAGAGCGCCGAGCGGTCGACGGCGTGGCATCCGATGGCGAGCGTCTCGACCAGCGCAAGTTGATCGAACGAGAGGCTGGCGGACGGGTGGAGCTTGCGCGCCGGAAGCACGAACCGGTCGCGCAGACCTCCATCGGTCATCACGCCGAGCACCTTCAGGTTCGCGCAGCAGTTGCCGGCGCCCTTGCGGCAGGCGTGGCAGTGGCCGCAGTTCAGGTACGGCTCAACCGAGCAGCGGTCGCCCGGCGCGACGTTCGTCACGCCTTCACCGGCGGCGAGCACTTCGACGCCGAGCTCGTGGCCGGGGATGCGCGGGTAGCTGAAGAACGGCATCTTGCCGAGGTAGCCGCTGATGTCGGTGCCGCAAATGCCGACGCGGTGGACGCGGACCAGCGCTTCGCCGGGGCCGGGGGCGGACGGTTCGTCGATTTCGATCCGCTCGAACCGGCCCGGCTGCTGTAAGACGATGGCCTTCAATGGACGTTCCCTTCTCGTTTTGGTGTGCGAAACCGATTCCGCACTCTGTCGCCC
>JBAUGM010000401.1:0-9875 GCA_049679725.1 Tepidisphaeraceae bacterium | reverse complement strand
ATCGCGAAGAACGGAATGGGATCCGCATCGCGCGCCGTTCTTCGCGCATTCGCGCCCTTCGCGGTCGCCTTTCACTTTTTCAGAGCAGGTACTCCGAAGGATCTCCGGTTCACGAAACTGCCCTGTCGCGTCCACCGACGCCTGCCCGCGGACACGAACACGAACGGCCTTGCTGACGGTTCTTGTATTCCGAAATACGGAACGATATATTCAGTATAGTGGAATCAACCGTCCTCGTCAAAGCCTTCTCCCTGATCGAGACGCTCGCGAGCGTCGGCGGGGAGTCCACGCTCGCGGAACTCGCGATCGCGACCGGCCAGGCCAAGCCGACGACCCACCGCGTCCTCCGCTCGCTTCTGGCCATGGGGTACATCGCGCAGTCCGAGAGCGGCGAATACCGGCTGACGAGCAAGCTCCGGCAGCTCGCGCTCGGCAGCGCGGATCGCGATCTGGCGGCGCTCGCGCAGCCGATCCTCGAGCGACTTCGCGAACAGACCGGCGAGACCGTCAACCTTGGCGTGCTCCGGCATCACAGCGTCGTCTACCTGAGCGTCATTGAAAGCAATCACGCGCTGCGTCGCGTCGCGGCGGTGAGCGAGGGGGATCCGCTCTTCACGACGGCGCTCGGGCGCGCGATCGCGGCGCAGTTGCCTCCGCCCGCGATTGAGCGGCTGCTGCGTTCGTCGTCGCTATTGCCGAAACGCACGCCGCGCACCGTGACCGATCCGCAGGAACTGCGCGCGATCCTGGCGCAGGCGAAGCGCGACGGCTACGTCATCGAGCGCGATCAGACGGACCTCGGCGTGACGTGCCTCGGCGCGCCGGTCTTCCGCCGCGGTGAAGTCGCAGCGGCCGTCAGCATCAGTGCGCCGTCGGCGCGGGCCGAGGGATACGAACCAGGTTGGGTGAAACACCTCACCGCCGCCGCGTCGGCGTTGAGCCGGAAACTGGACGAAAGCGAGCGAGCGATCGCATGAATGCGAGGGAAGCGAAACCGAGGACGATCACGTTCGAGATGATGCGCGCGGAGCTGTACAGCGCGGTGCTGGCCGATGCGCTGGACGCGCTGGGCTATACGAACCAGTCGCCGCGCCTCGCGCTGCCGCCGTTGACGGGGACGAAGAAGCTCGTCGGGCGGTGCCGGACGACGCTGTGGGTGGACATGGCCCACGTTGATCCGAATCCGTACGACCTGGAGCTGAAAGCCGTCGATTCGTGCAAGCCGGATGATGTGTTCATCGCCGCCGCGGGCGGGTCGATGCGGTCGGGCATCTGGGGCGAGCTGCTCTCGACGGCGGCGCGGAACAGCGGGTGCGTCGGCGCGATCGTCGACGGCGCCGTGCGCGACGTGGAGAAGATGACCGCCATGCGCTTCCCCGTCTTCGCTCGCGGCACGTGCGTGTACGACAGTCTCAACCGACAGCGCGTCGTCGACGTGGACGTGCCGGTGGAGCTGGCCGGCGTGCGCTTCGCGCCGGGCGACCTGGTGATCGCGGACGTCGACGGTGTCGTCGTCTGCCCGCAGGAGATCGAGGCGGAGGCCGTGCGCCGCGCGTGGGAAAAAGTCCATGCCGAGAACATCACCCGCGACGCGATCAAGGCCGGGATGAAGGCCGTCGCGGCGTACGAGAAGTACGGCGTGCTGTGAAACACGTGATCGCCCCTTGTCATCCTGAAGGCGGGGGAACCAGCGACTCGCTCGCGCGATGCAGCGGTAGCTCGTACGCGCCGGCCTCGAACTGGTTCCGCTCGTACACCACCTCACACGTGACGCGCGACGCGCCCTGGGGGCGCATCAGATCGATGCGTCGCTCTTCGGCCGGCTGAAGCGCCGCGCCGAGCGGCTGCGTCGTGGGCAAGCTCGATGACGTCAGCCGCGCGAGCACGCGCCGGGTTGCCTCGTCATCGTCATAAACCACTTCCACGCGCAGCGCCCGTCGGATTCCGCCGGACGGATACGCATGCCCGGCAAGGTTCGTCAGCACGAGCTGCGCGTCGCGACCCGCCGTCGGGGGCTCGATGCGCACGGCCAGGCCGCTGCGCATCAGGTCGACATCGCGCCGCGCGCCGAACTGGTGATCGAGTCCCGCCGGCCCACCGCTCGCGCGCTGCGGCGTCATGTGGCAGCTCACGCACGTTCGCGCGTCCGGTTGATCGTCCCACGTCACCTCGCCCGGCAGCCAGCGCGAGCGCGCGGGTCGAGGGTTGACCTTCCACGTGCCCCACTCGCGCTGCGTTTGCTCATGGCAGGCGACGCACGTCGCGCCCGCGTTCGCCCGAAAGTGGTGCGGCACGCGCAACCTCTCCGTGCCGGGCGGGGGCGCGGTCGACGATGGTTCGTCGTCGTCGGTGGCGGGGACGTGGCACGTCGTGCAGAGCAGCCCCTTGCGCTCGCCGAAGTCGTACGCGACGACCTTCTTCGTCCGCTCGTCCACACGGGCCAGGTTCATGTGCGACGTCGTCTGCGCGTGGGCCGACCGCGCCCATGAATCGTGCGCCCGCGTGTGACACGCCGCGCAGCTTTGCGAGTCGGCGGTGGTATACGCATCCCGCGGCGCGTGGCAGGCGAGGCACGACTCGACCAGCGCCGTGCCGGTGAGCCAGTGGTTCGCCGGCGCGTACAGGTCGCACAGCGCCGGCAGCTTCGGCAGCGTCTCGCCCCCGTTGCGCCACGCGTCAATCCACGCGAAGATCACGTCCTCCCGCTCCCCGACGGGCGTGTCGCGCAGCGGGGTGGACGATGGCGAGGGCGCGCCCGGCACATCGCCCGCGACGCGCCGCATCGCGTTGAACGCCGCGGCGCGCACGCGCCAGTCGGCGTCGCTCATGCGCGGCACGATCAGTGAGCCCATCTCCGGCGCGCCGCGGCGACCGATCCACGCCGTCGCCGCCGCGCGAACTTCCGGCCGGTCGCTGCGAAGCATCGCGAACACGATCGGCTGCGCTTGCGTCACGGAGACGTTGTCGAAGGCGTCGATCAACTCGCGCAGCGCGACGTCGTTGCCGTGCTCCGCGGCTGAGGCGAGAAGGTGCAACTGTGGTGGCGACGCGGGTCGGGACCCTTCACGCCGGGCATCGGCGTATCGCTCGGAGACGAACGCCACCCCAAGCGCGACCAGGACCAGGCCGGCGACCAACACCGCGACGATCCCGCGTCGCGCCCCGAAAAAGCGTTGCGTGATCAACGCGGCAAATCTACCATTTCCATCGAAGTTCCAGCAACGATTGCCTCGAGATGGGAGGGCGGCGCGTGGTCAACGTCCTGGCGCCAATGCGTTCCTCGGTGACTCTGGCCATCCTCTTCTTGCTCGCTACCGCCAGCGTCACTGGTGCGCACAACGGGGAGGCCCCGCCGTCGCCTCCGAGCCGCCCGCCGACCGACGTGGACATCCAGGAAATCCTCCCCCCGCGGTGGTCGTGGATCCACTGGTGGGAGGCGAACCGCGAGCGGTACCTGCGTTCCCCGTCGCAGGACGACGACGAGCAGAAGGCCGGCGAAGCGCAGCTTCAGGTGCTGCGCGACGCCGCGGCCAGCGAGTTGCCCCGATCGATCCAGTTGAACGGCAACGCTTCGCTGACGGCTGCCGCTTCGTTGGCGATCGGGAAGATTCACGACGTCGCAAGGCTCGATGCATTGAAGGCGGTCGCCGCGGAGGCGAATGGTGCGCCGGCGCGCACCGCCGCCCTCGTCGCGATCGGGCTGCTCGGCACGCCCGAGGCCGAGGCGGCGCTGGTTGCCTTCAAGCCCGGCCGAACCGACGCAAGCGTTGCGGCGATGGCGGCGCTTGGCCTGCTCAACGAGATCCAGCCCCAGACGCTCCGCCAACTCCGTGCCGCAACCTCCACCGAAGACGCCGCGCTCGCCACGGCGGTCTGCTGGTCGCTCCGCCAACACCACCAGAAGCTCGACGCGACCTATTACCGGAACCTGCTCGGCGTCAACGAGAGCCCGTGGGTCGCCTCCGAAGCGTTGCTCGGCGTCGGGAAGACGCGAGACCCAAAGTCGCTCCGCGCGCTCGAGGACGTCCTGCTCGGCCGAACGAGCGCGGGCACGGAGGTCAAGGCGTGGCAGGCGTTGCTCCAGATGCACGCGGACAAGCTCCGCCTCGCAACCATGCGAAGCAACCCGAACTACGAAAGCGACTACGAGAACTACAAGAAGCGGTATGAGCTGTGGGAGAAACGGAACCCGAACCGCAACGGGAAGATGCAGGGCAGGCTGGCGAAGGTCCAAGGCGGCAGCGAGATCATTGGGCCGGAGTTGATTCAGCTCGCGGCGCTGCGCTCGTCAGCGGCGATCGCGATCGGCGAACTGGGCGAGCCGCGCGGGGCCGATGTCCTGCTGCACTTCCTCGAGCCGTCACCGGCCGAGGACGAATACCTGATCGCACCGAAGGGTTTCGCGATCATGGCGCTGGCGGCGTACCCGAGCGATCAGTCGCGCGACCGGTTCATTGCGCTGCTGGGCAAGCAGGAACAGGGCGGCAAGCTGCGCCTCGATGGTCCGCGTGACGGGCCGTTGCGCGGTTTCGCGGCGTTGGCGTTGGGCCTGTACGCGCAGCCGTACGACACGCCGCAGGGCGTCGCCGATCGAGTCAACTACGACTGGGCGATCGCGACGCTGGCCGAGCGATTCGAAGACGACGCGGAGGACCAGGAAGTTCGCGCCGCGTGCGCCCTGGCCCTGGGCCTGTCGCAGCGCACGGCGGTCCTCCCCGTCCTGCACCGGTTGTCCTCCAGGCTCGCGGAGCGGAATCGCAAGCAGGACATGCTCCTCTTCGGCTACGCGCTGCTCGCCCGGGCGATGGCGGGCGATCGCAACGTCGTCGAGCCCGCCGGAAAGTTCCTGCTGACGGAGGACGACACGTCGCCCAACGGCATCATGGCGCGCCGGGCTGCGGTGCTGTCGCTGGGCGTTTCTCGCAGCTCGGCGGCCATTCCGGTACTAACCAAAGCGTGGCATTTGAATCATTATGTGAACAGGGAAGTCATTTTGGCGCTTCGCCTCGTCGGCGGAACGAGCGCGGCGACGCCGGTGACGCAGCGATTGCGGGAATCGAAAGATGCCGAGGAACGCGCCTACATGGCCGAGGCGCTGGGCGAACTGCTGGCGGCGGAAGACCCGACGCCGCTCTCACGATTGACCGCGCAGGGGAACTACACCATGCGAAACGACCACCTGCTGCCGCTGCAACGGCTCGCCAACCCGTTCCTCTTCGATTTCCTGATCGCCGGCTTCGGCGAGGAGTGGTGACGCACGCGCACACAGACGTCCGCGCTCCGCAATTCCGCGACAACGCACCAAGGCGGACCACGAAGTTATTCTTGCGTGACCCATGAGCGACACCTACGATCCTGCCTGTCGATCGAGCGGAAGTCGCACCGAAACGGGAGGGCGCGTGGCGATCGTTCAAGGGCCAAGGCGTTCCCCGGCCCGCCTGCTGGTCTTCATCCTGCCGCTGCTCACCGTCATCGGCTCAGCGTCCGCGCACAACGGCGAGCCCAGGCCCGGCCTGCCGAACAGGCCCATCGTCAAGTCGCCAACCGACCTGCGGAACGTCACGGTGCCTCCGCGCTGGTCGTGGCTGCACTGGTGGGAGGCCAACCGCGACCGGTTCCTCGTCGCGCCGTCGCAGGACGATGCGATGCAGGCCGCCGAAGCGCAGCGGCTCGATGCGCTGCGCAACGAAGCGTCGCGCGAGCTGATCAAGGCGATCGAATCGAACGGTCACACCGCGCTCACGATCGAATCCGTGCTCGCGCTGGGCAAGATGCGGCACGAGCCGGCGCTGCCGGCGATGGTGACGCTGGCATCCCGCGGCGATCGGGGCGACATCCGTCGCGCGGCGGTGCTTTCGATCGGCCTCCTGGGATCGGGCGCCGCGGAAAAGCAACTGATCGAGTTCAACGCGAGCCGCCTCGAGGATCGCGTCACCGCCATCGCGGGGCTCGGCATGCTGCCGGCGATGGACAAGACCACGCTCCGGCAGCTCCGCAGGATGGTCACGGTCGACGGCGCGAAGGAGGCCGCGGACAAGGTCGGGACGTCCAGCGTCATCGCGTGGTCGCTCCGCCACCACCGCGTCGACGACAACCTCCAGTACTTCCGCAACCTGCTCCGCACGAGCGTGAGCCCGTGGGTTGCGTCCGAGGCCCTGCTCGGGGTGGGCGCGACGCGCGACCGCTCGGCGCAGCCGCTCCTCGAGGCGACCCTGTTCGGCAAGTCGACCCCGGACGTGAAGGCGTACGAAAACCTGGAGGAACTCCGCAAGGCCAAGTTCCGCCAGCTCGGCCCCGCCGCGGCGGAACCCGTTCGTGATGAGAGCAAGGATCGCGACCGGGACGCGGAAGAGGGTCGCGTGCTGGAGGCGGGACCGGAACTGATCGCGATGGGCTGGCTGCGCTCGTCGGCGGCGATCGCGCTGGGCGAGTTGGGCGCGCCGCGCGCCGCCAATCCGTTGCTCGTGTTCCTCGACGAGGACCCCGTCCGCCAACCCTATCTCGTCACGCCGATGGGGTTCGCGATCATGTCGTTGACGGCGTATCCGAGCGATGCGACGTGCGATCGGTTCCTCGGCCTGCTGGGCAAGCAGGACGGCGACGGCAGGCCGAAGCTCACGGTGGCGAAGGATTCGCCGCTGCGCGGCTTCGCCGCGCTGGCGCTGGGGCTGTACGCGAAGCAGTACGCGACGGAGCAGGGTCCCGCCGATCGTCCCGGATACGACGTGGCGATCACGACGCTCAGCCAGCGGCTGGAGGACGATCGGGAAGAGGAAGAGGTGCGCACGGCCTGCGCCGTCGCCCTCGGTCTGACTCAGCGAACGGGTGTCTTGCCGGTCCTGCACCGCGCCGCGACGAAGTTCGAGCAGCGCAACCGGCGCAACGAGCAGTCGATCTGGGGTTTCGTGATGCTCGGCCGCGCGCTGGCGGGGGACAGGAACGTTATCGAGCCCGCTTCCAAGGTGCTGATCGAGCGCGAGGATGACGTGACCCCGACGGGCATCCTCTCCCGCCGCGCGACGGTGCTCGCGCTGGGCGTGACCCGCAGCGCGGACGCGATCCCGGTCCTGACCAAGGCCTGGCATCTGAATCACTATGTGAACCGCGAGGTCATCCTCTCCCTCCGCCTCGTCGGTGGCGGCAACGCGGCCGCGCCGGTGATGCAGCGGCTGCGCGAGGCGAAGGACCAGGAGGAGCGCGCGTACATGGCCCAGGCGCTGGGCGAGCTGCTCGCTCACGATCGGCCCACGGCGCTGTCGCGACTCACGGCGGAGAGCAACTACACCGTCCGCAACGAGCACTTGCTCCCGCTGCAATCGCTCGCGAATGGGTTCCTGTTCGATTACCTCATCGCCAGCTTCGGGGAGGATTGGTGAATCGACGGCTTTGCGAGAAGTCGAGAAGCGCTCTCCCTCTGCCCGGTACTCCGGGGAGAGGGAGCAGGCGACGATCCAGTTTCGCGCGGCTCCGACTAAATGGGAGCGCACGATTCTCGAACGTTGTCATCCTGAGGTACTCCGAAGGATCTGGCCGATCCGTCGGTGAAGCCAGATGCTTCGGAGTACCTCAGCATGACACGGGATGGTCGCGACGGTCGAGAATCGTGGCCGGCTATTTAGATCCTTCGGAGTACCTCTAGGATGACAGGTGCGATTGCCGTTCGCGATTCGTGCGCTCCTCACTCTAGTGAATGGCGATCGGCTGGCTGACGGGAAAATCATCGGGCAATGCCGCCTGCTCCCGCTTCGTCGCCGACAGGTACTTGAGGTCTTCGAACTTGTCCTCGCGCAGGATGACCGGCCGGATGAACACGAACAGCGTGGTGTCCGTCGCCGTCTTCGAGGTGTTGCTGAACAGGTACTTCAGGATGGGGATCTGGCCGAGGATCGGGATCGAGTCGACGGTCGTCCGCAGGTTCCTCACTGAGAGCCCGCCGACGACGATCGTGTATCCGTCGGGGATGGTCACGTTGCTGGCGACGCGGTTCACCTGGCTGGGGGGCGGCAGGTCGCCGCGCGCGGCGCCGACGAAGCTGCTCAGCTCGATGCTGTAACCGAGCTGGAGGTAATCGTCCTCGCTGATGTGGGGCTCGACCTCGATCGTCGTGCCCGCCTCCTTCTGCCCGCCGAGGCCCGTGCGGGATTGCGTCGTGTTGGTATCGAGAATCTCGGCGAACGGCTCCTGCGCGACGCTCTTGAGCGTGCCCTTGCCGTTGTCGTTGACGAGCAGTTGCGGCGCGGACACGAGGCGCGAGCGCGAGCTCGTCGCCAGGGCGCGCATGACGACGCTGACGTTGCTCGGCGAGAGCAGCGCGAACGTGCCGCCCTGGCCGTCGACGGGCGCCAGGTCGCCGGTGTCCGGATCGACTTCGCTGATGCCGAAGGAGCTGAGCAGCAACGTGGTGTAGCTGTTGAACCCGCCGATGTTGATCGCGTCGACACCGAGCTGGAACCCGTTCGACGTATCGAGCGTGACGATCGTACACTCGATCTGCACCTGCGGCCGGCGCTCGTCGAGCCGCTTGATCAGGTCGGCGTACATCTGCTGCACGGCGGGCTGGGCGATGACGATGATGCTGTTCGTGTTGGGGTCGGCGGTGACCGTGGCGTTGCGGGCGCGGACGGACGTGACGCCCTGCTGAGGCCCGAACGGCGTTTCTTCCCCGTACACACCGGACGGCCGCGACGCGAAACGCGACGCGGTCAGCGGGAGTCCGCCGAGGGTTTGGGCGTTCTGTGGCTGCTGCAGGCTGGTGAGGTTGTCCGGCACGACGTCGGAGGGCTGCTGCGGCGTCGTCGGCGTCATCGAAGACGGGGCCAGCGGAGGCGCGCTGGAAACATCGGTCGAGTCCATCGCGCCTGGAGCGGTTTGCATGATGCGCCCGTCGCGCGACTCGTAACCCTCTTCCGGCGCGCCATCTGGACGAAATCCGTCCACGCCCTCCTCGCCGAGCAGCCCGGCGATCGTCGCCAACACGTCGGCGGCCTTCGTGTTCTTCAGCTTGTAGAAGCGGATCGGGCTCTGCTCGGCCGTGCCCGGCACGTCGAGGTCCTTCAGCATCTGCTCGATCTGAACGTGCACCTCCGACGTCGCCGTGACGATGAGCGCGCCGGTCTCGCGATCGGCGCTCGACTGGTACGTCCGCGGGTTGCGCGTGCCGATCAAATTCTTCACCAGCTTGTCCAGCCGGTCCGGCGAGATCGTCTTCAACCGGTAGACGGCGGTCTGAACGTTCAGCGGGGTGTCCATGCTCCCGACGAGCGCGATCGCCTCCTGCATCCGCGTGGCCGGCGCCAGGATGACGATCTGGTTCGACCGCTCGTCCGGCATGAGCACGACGGTCGCGCCGGCGGCGCCGGGCTGGCCCGATCCATCACGCAGGTTCAGCACCTGCATCGCGAGCGGCGCGATCTGCGCCGCCTCGGCGTTGCGCAGCGGGATGAACCGCGTTTCCATCGGCGTGGAACTCGCGTCGATCGCGCTGATCGTCTCGGCGAGGCGCGCGACGACGCCGGCGTAGTCGCTGACGATGATGATCCGCTGACCGGCGACCGTCTGGATGTTGCCGCCGGGCGTCGTGAGGAACGGGCGGAGCAGTTCCAGGACCTTGCCCGGGTCGACGTTCTTCAGCGTGAACACCTGGGTGACGGCCGACGAAGCATCCGCCTGCCCCCCCGGCCCCCCCTGCCCCGCGGGCCTGGCGACGGCGGCGAGGTTCTGCGCGACGACAATCTGCTTCCACCCCGCCTGCTCGGCGTCGACCAGCGCCATCTGCTTCATCTTCAGCGCGCTTTGCAGGATGCCCAGCAGCGAGCTTTCCGGCACGTCGCGCGGGACGCGGATCACGACCTTTTTGCCGTTGATCGTCTCGTCGT
>JBAUGM010000400.1:0-3788 GCA_049679725.1 Tepidisphaeraceae bacterium | reverse complement strand
GGTTGGAACGAGTCGCGCAGGACGCGCGGCCCGTCAAGCTTTTGCAGTGGCGCTCGGGGCGCCCCCGCCGGCCTTGGCGGCGTTGAGCCGCTTGGCCAGCCGGCTGCGCTTGCGCGCGGCGGTCTTCTTATGGATGGTGCCCTTGGCGGCGATCTTGTCGAGCCGGCGGGTCGTGTTGCGGAACTCCGTCTCGGCCTTCTTTACGTCCCCGCCGCTCAGGGCGGTGTTGAACGTCTTGATCGCGTCCTTCAAAACGTCCTTGCGGGCGCGGTTGCGCGCGCGGCGGCGGGCGTTCTGGCGGACTCGCTTCTTGGCGGAAATGCTGTGGGCCACGTTATTTGCTCCTCGGAACTCGTCGGATCCTCGCGTATCGCACCTGCGGACCGACGAGGGGGAGGTAGTGTAGTCAGGTTGGGGGAAAAGTCTAGCACCGGCGCCCGAGAGGCGCTTGGAACGCGCTGATTTAGCCGCCTCGCTTGCGGGGCGCTTCCGCGCGCCGATACCCACGCCTCGCAAGCGAGGCGGCTAAATGGGTTAGGACGATGTCCCGCCGCCACCACCACCACCACCGGCGCTGCGCAGGCGACGGATTCTTGCCTGCACGTCGCGGAAGTTGGCGTCCCACTGGAAGACCTGGCTGTACGACTTCAGCGCGGTCGCCATGTCGCCCTTGAGCTCCAGGGCGCGGCCGTACCAGTAGTACATGTCCTTGGACTTCGAATCGCCCTTCAGCTCGTAGTTTTCGATCACGTCGTGCAGCGTGTCGATCGCTTCATCGGTAAACCCGGACTCGAGGAACGACCTGCCCAGCGCGATCGCGGCGTCGCCCCGGTACTTGGGATCCTGTCGGGACTGCTGGAAGACGGGGATGGCGTCCGTGTAGCGCTCGAGCTGAAAGAGCCGGACGGCCATGTTGTACTTGTAGCTCATGTCCGTCGGGTACGCGTCGGCCGCCAACTGGAACTCGCTCAGCTCCTGCTCGGCCTTGCTGCGGACGAACGCCTTGTACTCCGCCTTGAGCTCGTCGTCCGCGGGGTTCCGCTGCAGGTCCGCGCGCAGCGCCCGCTCCTTGCGGTTGAGCTGGTTGATGCGGATCCGGCCGATGTTGGCGCGGAAGCGGAACTGCTGGGTGCGCCCGAACGCCTCCTCGAGCACCTCGATCGCGCGGTCTTCGTACGGCTCCTTCTCCGTGCGCACCAGCGCCTCGACGTACTTCATCAACTTGCTGCCCTCGGTCGGGTCAGCGTTGTACTCGGCCTCGGCGTCGGCGACGGCGCGCTGGAGCATTTCGGAGCTACGTACGTCCTTGTCGGCGTCGAGCAGCTTGGACTGCTTGTCCATGTCGCGAATGCTGTCGCGGAAGCTCTTCCCGCTGGCGTACTTGCCCGCCGTCATCGTCTGCTGCGCGCCGAGGTTCTTCAGCTCCGTCGTCAGGTCCATGTTGTCCGGACGGAGCATGGCCGCCATCTGGCACGCCTCGACGGCCATCTTCCACTGCTGGAGGTCCTTGTAGATGTCCTTCAGCTTGATGAACGTGTTGAAGTCGGGCTTTTTGTCGTCGGAGTTGGCCTTCTGGAGGATCGGGCCGACCCAGAGGACGGTGTCGTAAAACCCGGCCGAGTGCGCGTTCTCGGTGAGAGTGAGCATGGTCGGGACGTCGCCCGGGTTGTAGGCGAGCATCTTCTCGGCCGTCAGCATGTTGGCCTTTTCGTCCTTGCCCTTGGCCATGCCCGCCTTGAGCTTCATCTTCTCGAACATGCCCAGGTCTTTGCCGCCGCTGACCTTTCGCCGCAGCGCGATGTCGCGCAGCTGCTGGTGGGCTTCGGTGTTCTCCGGGTCGATGGATAACCCCTGGAGGTACATCTCGACGGAGTACTCGTAGTTACCGGTATCGGCGACGGCCTTGCCGCGCTCGAAGAAGACGTTGGCCTTCTTCTGATCTTCTTCCGGTATGCCGTGATAGCCTTCGGGGAGGTCAGACACAGATCATTCCTGCCTGCTAAAGTGGGCCACGACACGCAGCGAGCCACGAGACGTGACGGTCAAACCGTCGGGGTCGGTATCTAAGCGGATGCCGTTGATGCTGTCAACAAATTCGCCTAGTCTTTCGACTTACATCGCACGCGCCGCTCGCGCGGGTCGCCCAGATGTCATAAACCTAACGGCCGAAAAACGTTTCATCCACGCATGTATGACGATTTTAGAGTCATTTTGTATCCCGATCCACGCCTGAAAAAAGTCAGCGCGGCGGTGCTGACGTTCGACGAGAACCTCAAGCTCCTCGCGTCACGCATGTTCGAGTTGATGCGCGCGCACCGCGGCGTCGGGCTGGCGGCGCCGCAAGTGGGGCTCAACATCCGCATGTTCGTGATGAACCCGACGGGCGAGCCTCAGGACGACCGAATCTACGTGAATCCTGTCCTGACCGAGGCTGAGGGCTCGGAGGAGGGCGAAGAGGGGTGCCTCAGCCTCCCGGGGATCAACGTCACGATCGATCGGAGCAAGTCCCTGCGAATGCAGGCGCAGGACGTCGAGGGCAAGCCGATCGACCAGGTCGCCGTCGGCTACGTCGCGCGGATCTGGCAGCACGAGTTCGATCACTTGAACGGGACAATGCTGACCGACCGCATGGGCACCGTCGCACGGATGACGAACCGGCGCGTGCTGAAGGACCTTGAGGAAAAGTACGAGGCGGAGCACGGGAAGCGCGGGAAGCCGGATAAGCGGAACATGTGATTCTCAGTGGCATGGGCGTCTCGCCCATGCTTTCTTTTCTTCTCGCACTACGAATGCATGGGCGAGACGCCCATGCCACTCAATGGATCGCCTCCAGGTTATCTTCGCGGGTAGTGGTGAATTCGGGGTTCCGACGTTGTCGGCGCTGCTCGACGCCGGTCACCAGATCGTGCAGGTCATCAGCCAGCCCGACCGCCCCGCCGGTCGCGGGCGCGGGCTGACGCCGACCCCGATATCACAGTTCGCGCTCGATCGCGGTCTGCCGCCGTTGCGGACCGCGAACATCAACACCGAAGCGCTTCCGCCAGCCGACGTGCTTGTCGTCATCGCGTTCGGGCAGAAGATCGCGCCGCACGTGGTCGACCACGCGCGGCTGGGCAGCATCAACCTCCACGCCTCCATCCTGCCCAAGTACCGCGGAGCGGCCCCGATCAACTGGGCGATCATCCGCGGCGAGTCGATCACGGGAAACTCCGTCATCCGCCTCGCCCCGCGCATGGACGGCGGCGCCGTCCTCGGGCAATCCGAGTTGCACATCGGCGAAGCGGAGACGGCGGGCGAGCTTCACGATCGGCTGTCGAAGGACGGGGCACCGCTCGTGTTGCGCGTGCTCGCGCAGATCGCGGACGGTTCGGCGATCGAGCGGACGCAGGACGAGTCGCGCGCGACGATCGCGCCGAAGCTCTCGCGCGAGGCGTCACGACTGGACTGGGCCCGGCCCGCGCGCGAGCTGGCGAACCAGGTCCGCGGCATGTACCCGTGGCCCGGCTGTCGCGTGCAGCTTGTGGGAGGCGCGCATCCCGTTCGCGTCACGCTCGTGCGCGCCCGCGCCTCTGAGGCAAGCCTGGGCGAACCTGGCACGATCGACCGCGCGGGCGCGGTTTCAACGGGCGAAGGCTCGCTTGAAATCGTCGAGCTCCAGCCCGAAGGCAAACGACCGATGACGCTCGCAGCGTTTCGCAATGGTCACGCCTGGGAGCCCGGAATGCGCGTAGAGTCGATCGCGTAAGTCGGACTTCGCGTGAAGCGCCGCCGCTTGCGGCGGGTTCTCT
>JBAUGM010000399.1:0-20411 GCA_049679725.1 Tepidisphaeraceae bacterium | reverse complement strand
CGTCGCGGCCACGCCCAGATCCACCGCCGAGCGCTTTGCCAAGGCGCCGAGGAACCGGCCCTGCGGGGTGCGTTTGGCCGCGATGATGCAGACGCGACGGCGACTCACGCGTGACCCCCCGCCGCGGGCAAGACGGCCGTGAACACGTGGGCGGGCATCGGGCGAACCTGCCGCACGATCGGCTCGAACTCCATCTCGCCCAGCACCTGCCGGCGCACGTCGATGCCGTCAGCAACCTCGATCAGTTCCAACCCCTCGTCCGTCAGGCGGAAGACGGCCCGTTCGGTGACGTAGAGCACGTCCTGCCCGAGCGTGCGGCTCCGAAGGGCGCTGAACGAGACTTGCTCGAGCGATCGGACGAACTTACGGACGCGCCCCTCGCGCACGATGCGCAACTTTCCGTCCATCAGTTCAACCTCGAGCCCGCCGGCCGTAAACGCGCCGCAGAACACGAGCCTTCGCGCGGTCTGGCTGATGTTGACGAACCCGCCCACGCCCGCGAGCCGCTCGCCGAAGCGCGAGACGTTTACGTTTCCCGCCGCGTCGATCTGTGCCGCGCCGAGCGCGGCGAAGTCGAGGCCGCGGCCGTCGTAGAAGTCGAACTGGGCCGGCTGATCGATGACGGCGTGAGGGTGAACGGAAGCGCCGAACGACAACCCGCCCGCGGGCATGCCGCCGATCGGTCCGCTCTCGACCGTGAGCGTGCAGTCGTCGAGGATGCCGCGCTCGCAGGCGACGCGGGCGACGCCTTCGGGCATGCCGATGCCCAGGTTCGCGATCGCCCCGGCGCGCAGCTCATCGCAGGCACGGGCGGCGATGACGTAGCGCTCATCCGGCGGGAGCGGCGCGGGACGCGGCGCCACGGCGCCGGCGCGCGGACGGTAGTAGCTTGGGTTGTCACGCTCGGCGAAGGTTTGATCGTGGTCCTCCGGCGCCGCAACCACGATGCGATCCACCAGCACGCCGGGCACGCGCACCTGTTGCGGCGGGAGCGGCTCGCCCAGCAGCCGCTTCACTTGCGCGATCACAATGCCGCCGCTGTTTCGCGCCGCTTGGGCGATGGGCAGAACTTCGCCGACGATCGCCTCCTCGCCCATGCAGAGGTTGCCCGCGGGATCGGCGGCGGTCGCGCGGATCAGGCCGACGTCGATCGGCAGCGCCTTGTACCAGAGCCACGGGTTGCCGCCGAGTTCGATGCGCTCGACGAGACCCGCCGGCGTGCGCGCGTTGAGCCGTCCGCCGCCGAACTCCGGGTCCACGAACGTGCCGAGCCCGATGTGCGTGATGCACCCGGGACGCCGGGCGGCGATGTCGCGGTAGAGCTGGCAGATCACGCCCTGCGGAAAGTTGTACGCCTCGATCTTCCCCGCCAGCGCCAGCCGCCCCAGCCCCGGCGCCAGTCCCCAATGCCCGCCGATCACCCGGCGGATGAGTTGCTCGTGGGCGAGGTGGTTCAACCCGCGCGATTTGCCATCACCCTGACCGGCGGCGTAGATGAGCGTGAGGTCGCGCGGCGCGCCGCTGCTTATGAACCGCCGTTCCAGCGCCGCCGTCAGCGCTTCGGGATGTGCCGCCCCCACGAACCCGCCGCACGCCACCGTCGCGCCGTCGCCGATCAGCGCCACCGCTTCGTCGGCCGAGCACAGCTTGGCGTCGCGCCGGCAGCTCATGCGTACCACCCGCCGTTCACGTGCAGCGTCTGCCCGGTGACGTACGACGCCATGTCGCTGCACAGGAACACGACGACGTCGGCGATCTCGCGCGGCTCCCCGAAGCGTCCCAGCGGCACGTTCTTGAGCATCTCGGCGCGGGCCTCGGGCGGAATCGACTTGCCCATGTCCGTCAGCACGACGCCGGGCGCGATGGCATTCACCGTGATGCTGCGCTTGGCCAGCTCGCGGCTGAGCACCTTGGTCATCGCGATGACCCCGGCCTTGGCGGCGGCGTAGTTCGCCTGCCCGAAGAAGCCCATCGCCGCCGAGATCGACGCCAGGCTCACGATCCGCCCCCCGTCGCGCAGCGCGGGGACGGCCGCCTTGCACACGTTGAACACCCCGGTGAGGTTCGTGTCGATCACCTGCTGCCAGTCCGACGGCGACATGTTCTTCAACGTCTTGTCGCGCAGGATGCCGGCATTGTTCACCACGATGTCGAGCGCGCCGACGCGGCCGGTCACGTCCTGCACCATCGCGGCAAGCGCCTCGGGGCTGCGCACATCAGCGGCGGCGGCGAGGGCGCGGTCGCCCAGCTCGGCGGCGACGTGCTCGGCACGGCGGCGGTTCAACCCTTCCTCATCGGGAAAGTAGTTCACGATGACCGTCGCGCCGGCGCGATGCAGCGCGTTGGCGATGGCGGCGCCGAGCCCCTGCCCCGCTCCCGTCACCAACGCCACGCGCCCGCCCAGATCGATCTCGATCATGAAGCCTCCTTCACCGCACGCGTCACCAGATCGAACAGCCGATCGACCTCGCGCCGCGTCTCCTCATCAAGCACGTACCCGACCGGCCCGCGCACCAGCGTGTTCTTGAAGATGCCCTGCTTCACGAGCAGATGCTTCTCGATCGCGAGGAACGCGTCGAGACTATTCTGCACCGCCACAAGTGACGAGATCGGCAGCGAGAGTTCGTACGTCCGCCGCTCGTCCTTCGCCTCCAGCGCCCGCCAGAGCGCGACGATGCCCTTGATCAGGTCCGCGCCCGGCATCGTGCCGACGACCCCGCGGCGATGGCTGTCGACCAGCGCGATCCCGCCGGTGCCCTCGAAGATTTTTGCCTTGCCATCGGTCGCGTCGCGCAGCGCGCCCAGCCGCGGGCCGATCGGGGTCGCCTCGGGCTTGAACAGGACGCGATCGGCGCCGAACGCGTGCATCAGCTTCGCCTGCATCGCGATCGACATCGGCCGACCGACGTAGCCGCTGGCATCCTGCACGACGACGGGCAGGTTCGTCGCGCGGATGATTCGCTCGTAGTAGCGGAGCAGCTCATCCTCCCCCACCGCGATCGCGACGGGCGGGATCGCCATGACCCCCGCGGCGCCCACGGCCTCGGCGTGCTTCGTGTACCCCTCGGCGATCTTCGCGCTCTCGGCGCCGACGCTGATCACCACCGCGCCTCGGGACGCGCCGAAGCGGCACGCCAGTTCCGTCAACTGCCGGCGCTCGTCCGCATCCAGCCGCAGGACTTCGGACACCATCGCCAGGACGATGCCGTCCGCGCCGCAGTCGTAGAGCCAGGCGATCTCGCGCTCGAGCGTCGGCTCGTCGATCGATTCGTCTTCGCGGTACGGCGTCTGAAACACCGGCAGGACGCCGCTCAGCTTCGCACTCTTGCCGCCGTTGACCATGCGGTTCACCCTTCACGAGCCTCGAACCGCGCCGCGCCGCGGGCAGTCCTTGTCGACATAGATACTAGTTTTCTGTCGTCATAGAGTAGCTTCGTGGTGATGGCGTTGCAATGCCGAACGTTGCGCGCAGCGGTCGAGATCCTTCGGAGTACCTCAGGATGGCAAACTCGCGATGTTCAAAGAAGCATGGCCGGCTATCTAGTTCTTGCTCAGCGCGCCAGCGCCCGGCGATCCTCGGGCAACCGGACGCGCGCGAAATAGATGCTCGACTTGCCGCCCTCGTGGCTCGAGTAGTAGCTGAGGTGCAGCACATCGTCGTGCCAGACGAAGCCGGGGTAACTCGTGTCCCCTCCCGACGGCAGCGTCAGACATTCGGTGATCGTGCCGGTTTCGGGCTCGACCCAGAAGAGCGACATGCGCGGCTTGGGGACCCACAACCGCCCGCCGCCGAGCAATCGCCCGTCGGGCGTGCGCATCAGTTCGGGTCCGCCGACGCGCAGCGCCGACGGCTTCCAGGTCCATTGCGTGTAAGGCGGCCGCGCCGACCCGATGCAGGCGACATCGGGGTCGAAGCGGAGCAGGGCGCGCGCGGTGTCATCGGCGTCGAAGACGATGGCGCTTTCGTTCGGAAACGGCGAGGGCACGTCGAACGGCTCCCCCACGCGCTCGAACTTCACGCCGTCGCGCGTCTGAAACAGCCGGGCCAGCCGTGTGCCGCCGGTGCCGTAGCCGATGCTGTAGCCGACGCCGTTGCGGCCCTCGGGGTGCCAGCGGATGCCCCAGAGCCAGAAGTTCGGCTCGGCCACGTCGATCGGGCCTTCCCAACTCTTGAGGTCGCGCGTGAAGAACGCGATCGACTGGTGCGTCTGCCCCGCCTTCTGGTCGAAGAGCTGGATGGCGGTGAGGAGCGTCAGCCGGCCGTCGGGAAGGATGGCCATCTTCGCGTCGCGGATGTCGCCGCGCGGGTGGGCGAGTTCGCCGACCGACGCCCAGGCTTTCGCATCCGCCGACGCCAGGACGCGGATGCGGCTGCCGCGCACGCCGCCCTTGTGGGCCGGGGCTTCGCGGAAGGCGCAGACCCATTGATCCTCGAACCGGATCAGGTCGGTGAACGCGTTGTGCGGCGCCTTGTCCCAGATCCGCTCGACGGAGAGGAGCGTGGGCGACGACGCGTCGGCGGCCGCGGACGTCGCCGGCTCAGCCGCCGCCGCGGTGAGGTACATCGTTGTGAGCATGAACAGCGATAGCGTGTATGAGGTTCGCATGGGTGTAGGTCAGTGCTGCGAGAACGAACATCCGACGTGTCATTCGCGCCTATGGTTTCCAGAACGTCCCGCCGAGGAAGTACTTGTTGAACAGGTTGTAGTAATAAACGGTGAGCACGCGCCCGTCGGGCAGCTCGATCGACTCGGGGTAGCCGATATCCCAATTGGTGAAGTCTTTGCGGATCTGCACCTCGGTCCGGACGTCCCACGTCTCGCCGTTGTCGCTGCTGAAGCAGGCGCGGACGCCTGCGGGCAACGCGTGCTGCGTGCGGATGCCGTACGTCGCCATCAGGCGTCCGTCCGACAATTGGACCAGGTCGACCGGGTGGCCGATCATGTCGGTCTTCTTCACTGGCGCCCACGTCTTGCCGTCGTCGTCGGAGTAGGTCGTCCAGATGGCGTTGTCCGGCCCGTGATTGCGCAGGCCCGTGACGATGCGGCCGGTCTTCGTGCGCACGATGCCGGGCTCCATGAACCCGCCGAGCTTGCCGCCCGGGTCGCTCGCCATCGTCGACAGGTATTTCCAGGTCTGGCCCTTGTCCTCGGACCTGATCATGACGGCCGCGCGGTTGCCGACGTCGCCTTTGGGGCTGTACCCGATCACGCCCATGATGATCGAGCCATCGGGCATCTCGATCGGGGCGTCCGTCGGCCCTTCGAGGTTGCTGAAGGGCATGTCCTTCGTGTCGATGAACTTCGGCTCGGACCAGGTCCGTCCGTCGTCCTTGGACGTGACGATGTGCGCCCCGAGATGAGGCTTGCCGGGCTCGGTCTCCTTCTTCAACCGGTCCGGTCCGGACATGTAGCTGCCGTCGGTGTTGTACAGCCCGTTGAAGAAGACGCCGACGACGATGGTGCCATCCTTGAGTTGGATGCCGCATCCCTCGCGCTCGTCCAGATCCTTGATGGCGGAGACGACTTCCCGCTTGCCCCACGTCTTGCCGCCGTCCTTCGAACGCACCATGACGACGTCGCCGTCGTTGGAGATGTGCTCGGTCCCTTCGCGCGTCAGCAAAAGCAGTTCGCCGTTCTTCAGCCTGATCAGATCCGCGGGATGCAGATGGCGGTAGCCGTCGTGGTAGATCACCTCGTGCTCGAAGCGCTCGTCGCCGAGCAGGTCACGGTAGACCTGCGTGGCCAGCATCTGCGCCTGCTGGTTGACCCTGTTCATGTCCTGCCGCAGGGCCTCGATCTCACCTTGAAGCGATTCCATCGACTGCTTGAGCACGTCGCGGCGTTCCTTCACCATGAACCAGCCGTTGTGCCAAGCCTGGGACGGCAGGATCTCCACTTTCAGCAGCGCCGGCTTGCCCGCTTCGACGGCGGAAGCGGGGACGGTGAGCTGGTAAATGCCGCTGTTGCCGTGCAGCTCAGTGAGCTGGCGGTGCGGGCCGGCATAGGGGAACTCGACGCGCTTCGAGACGTACTTCAGCTCGTACTCGCCTTCCTTCCACGTCCGGTCCTGGTTGTAGCCGAGCGTGAACGTGACTGCATCCTTGCCGTTGATCGAGAGCTTCGCCGACGGCCCGCGGGACAACTCCGACGGCAAGACGGAGGTGGACGCGATGAAGGCGAAGGTGGTCTGCTCCTTCTCGGGCACCTCGACGGTCTTCCAGGAGACGTAGTTGTCCTTCAGTTGCCCCGGCGCCCACCAGCCGGCGGTCATGTAGCCCCGCGCCATGCCGCGGAAGTCGCGCGTGCCGCCGCCGCCTCCACCGGCGTTGTGGTGGAACTCGACCTTGTCAAAGCCTTCCACCCACTGCCGCTCCTTCGCGTCCGCCGCGGCCAGGGAGGTGGTCGCGAGGACAAGGATCATCACCGCTACTGCCGAGGCAATTCTCATCATGCTTTCCGTCCGTATGACGTGGCTCGGGCGAGACGCCCAGGCCACGAACTACTGCGCGACGACTGATACGTTCACCGATCGCCCGACGATGTCGCGCCGCATCCCCTTGCTCCATCCGCCCAGGTCGTAGGTCACGTACAGTTCGTTGTCGCGCGGGGTTTCCTCGATCGCCATGTAGTGCGTGGTCAGCACGATCGAGCCGGACTTCGTCGCGAGCATGGACGGCTGCGACCCGCGCGGGAGCACGATGCGCTCGTCGCCGAACTCCAGGCGCACCTTGCCATCGGACTGAACGAATTGGGGCGTGTTCTTCTTCGCTTCCAGCGGCGCGGCGATCGGCGCCGGACCGGAGGCGGCGACCACGAAGCTCGCGGACGAGAGGATCGCCACCAGCGCGAACATCGCGTTTTGTTTCTGCATTCACTTCCTTCGTTCGGACCGTTCTCGTTCCGCGTCATCCTGAGGTACTGATTCAAACCCTCATCGCGAACGTCAGATCGGCTGCTCCTCGTTCCGCGACGCGGGCAAGGCGGCGATGTAACGCGTCAGAGGTAATAGTCCGAGCAGCGCCACCGCGTTGCACCCCGGCCAATCCTGCGTCAACAGCGGCCGACCGAATCGCGGGTCGTAGCCCCACGTCGAGTACGCGCCGCTCTCCTGCTGGCCGCGGACGATCGCGTTGCCGGCGTTGATCGCCTTCGTGACATACTCGTCGTTCCCCGTCGCGCGGTGCAGCGCGATCAGTGACTGTATCCACATCCCCGTATGGGACTCCATCGGCTGGTAGCACGTGTATTGCTCCAGCACCGTCGGGGCCGGGCAGCGGTTCATGACTGACCGATCGCCCTCCCGCCACACGACGAACTGGTCTTCGATGTACCGGTTGAGGTCCCGCGCGACGCGCACGGCCTCGGCATCGCCCCTGCGATAGTGAACGAGGTACCGGATCATCTCGTTCGTGTCCCAGTGCTGCAGGTTCCGGTACGGCACCGTCGCCCCGATGTCCTCGTACATCCCCTGCCACCGACGGTTGCGAACGGGGTTCTCCATCACCCATCCGATGGCCTTCACGCGCGCAGCGGCGTAATTCTCGTTCGGTTCGATCTGCTCGAGCAGCCCGAACAGCCGCGCGGGCGTCACCGCGTTGGAGGTGTACTCCTCGACAACCCGTCCGTCCTTCGGATCGACCCGGTACGGCCAGGAGCCGTCCGGCCGCTGCAACTCGACGTAGACGTTCGCGAGGTGAATCGCGTAATCGAGGTATCGCTGGTCTTTAAACCGCTTGAACAGCGCAACCATCGCCTCGCCTACGCGTGCCGAGCGGAACAGCGTGATGTTGCGCCCCTCGATGTACCCCTCGGCCTTGCCGTTCTGGATCGTCGAGAACGGGAACAGGCTGCACCGCCAGTCGCCGGGCAGCCGGTTGGCGAGCAGCCAGTCGCCGTACTGCTTCGCCTGGGCGACCGCCTCGCTCGCGTGCGCGTTCGTGGGGAACTGGTCCGCATAGGCGAGGTAGCCGAGGATGAAGCTCGGATGGTGCAGCGCGGGGAACGCGAGCAATCGGCGCCGCCCGGTCGCGCTCTCTTCGCTGGAGGACCAGCATGAGCGCGGCAGACCGCGCTCGAAGTCCTCGACCTTGTCCCGCGCCGGCGCGAGCAGGTACGCTATGTTGCGGTCGATCGACGCGACGAAATCGAGCGGCGCCTGCTTCACGCCGTCAAACCCCGGCGACTTGTAGAACCGCTTCCGCCACGCCGGGCCCAGCTCGCGGCCCTCAGAATCGACGGCTGTGGCGATCATATCGATGCAACCGACGTCGACCGCCGGCCAGTCGGCCGCCATGTCGTACGTCGGCGCATCGAGGCGGACCGTGCGTGCGGCCTTGTCGTTCTCATGTGCGAACTGCACGACGTACGCGGCAGCACCGTCGCGCGGCTTCCACGTGAACGTGGGCGGGTCGACGAAGCGCGTCGAGTAGACGTTCCAACCGGTCTGCGCGAGGCCGACGCCGACACGCGCGTTCATCTGCGCCAGCTCGGACGTCAGCATGCTCGGGGAGGGCTTCGTCGCCGGCGTCGCAGTAGCCGCCGCGGCGACGGCACCGGGTATGGCCGCAGAAGCGCCGACGATCACGCCGGCTTGGCCGAGAAAGCTGCGGCGCGTCGAGCCGTCACTCGAATGGTTCATCGTTCAATCCGCCTTCCGGTGGCAGAGGCGGCGGGTGCCGTGGTGACACCCGCCGCCGGAAACGTGTCACGAGATGATCAATCCGCCTAGTTCACCGGCAGCGTGATGTTCCGCTCCTGGAGGTTGAAGATGTTGACGCGCGCCTCCGCGTGGCCGTCGGCGAACAACGCGTTGGGCCCGCGGTCGAAGTTGATCTTCGACGAGTTCGGCGTGTGGCGCCAGATGTTGGTGCGGTGAACGGCCGTCTGCCCCAACCAGGTCGGCATATCCACCTTGGTACGCGCATAGTCTTTCACCGTCGCTAGGAACGGGACGTACGAGTCCCACACGAGGTGAAACTCGCTGGCGCCCTTGAGTTTCGTCTTTAGCACGGGCCCGAGGATTCGATTCACAGCGATGGGGTCTGCGGGCGTGGGCGCAGGGCCCCAAGGCCAACCTTTGATCGTCGAATACGCACAGCGGCGCGGCTGGTCGTTGTTTGCCGAGATGTTGATGGCGAAGAACGGGGCGCCGTAGCTAAAGACGAAACGCGTATCCGTGCGGTACACCGCCCCCGAGGGGTCGTTGAGTTCGGCCAACAACGGAACGAGGAGGGTGTCCTCGCCCTCGAGGTTGAAGGTGCGGTTTTCGCTGGGGCACTTGAACGCCTGCACGGGGACCTTCGCGACGTCGCGCAGCAAACCCGCCCAGGTGCGGCCGCGCCCGCCGCCGATCAGCCCCGGCCGCGTGCCCTGCGTCCAATAGCGCTCGACCATGAGCGGCATCTGGTCCTTGTTCAGGTGTCCATACAGCTGAAAGCCGATCCCGATCTGCCGGAGGTTCGACAGGCAGTTGGCCACGTTGGCCGCCTCCTTCGCCTTCTGCAGTGCCGGGAGCAGGAGCGAAACGAGTAGCGCGATGATGCCGATGACGACCAGCAACTCGACCAGAGTGAACGCCCCTCGCTGAGTAGAGCCACGACGTGAGAGCACAGGGCTTGCCATGTGAGGTCTTCCTTTCCCCAAGAGTGATTTGACGACGCGCGGGAAGGCGGCTCGCCGCGCGCGTTGGACTGTCTCGTGATCTACGCTTCCCCCAACGTCTGCCCTTCGTGAAAACCGAGCGCGATCTCGATCCGCTCGTCCGACTCGATCGGCCGCTTGCCCGATCGCATTTCGCTCAGCATGTCGGCGGCAAGCCGGCCGATCATCGCCTCGTCGACGGTGACGGCGGAGATCCGGTGCTGCATCGGCCCCAGGCGCGTCGCCCCGCCGAAGCTCACGAGCGAAACGTCGTTGGGCACGGAGATCCCGCGGCGCATGAGTTGGAGGAAAATCAGTTCGGCGACGGCGTCGAAGCCGGTGAAGATCGCCGTCGGCCGATCCGACGCGGGGCGATCGGTCAGGCTGGCGAGGGCGGCGTCCATGAGGCGTTCGTACTCCTCGTGGTTGTCGTAGCCGTCGGAGCCGATGTAGAGCGCGTTGTTCTTCGGCAGCGAGCCGCCGACCGCCTCGACCGCCGACCGCAGCCCCGCCTCGTACGCCTCGGCGAGCCCGCTTCGCAGCGCCGAGACGAACGCGATCCGTCGGTGGCCGCGCCGGATCATCGCCTCGCCCGCAAGCCGGCCGATGTCGCGCCCGCTGAAGGCCAGCAGCGGCGCGCGAATGCCTTCGACGCCGCGGTGACAGAGGACGACGGGGATGTTGTTCTTCTGGAGTTGGCGGACCTGGTAAGCCGGCGTCGGCGAGAGCGAGAGGACGGGCACGATCGCCACGCCCGCGACCTGCTTGTCGATCAACTGGAGGATGGCGTCGCCCTGGCGGTGGGTGTCGTTGCGCGTGCTGACGACGATGACCTGGTTGCGCGCCGCGCCCGCCGACTCCTCGAACCCCGCCATCAGCAACGGGTAGAAGCCGCTTTGCTCGGGAACGATCAGCGCGAACGCGTCGAGCCCCGATCGCAGCCGGCTGGCGGCGTCGTCACGGATGAACGTCCCCTTCCCGCGCACGCGGCGAAGGAGTCCGTTTCGCTCCATCTGGGCCAGCGCCTGGCGAACCGTGCTGCGCGCGACGTTCAACTGCTCGGCGATCTCCGGCTCGGACGGCAGCATGTCGCCGGGCTTCAGACGCCCATTCGCCACCTCACCGACGAGCCGGCTAAAGAGTTGTTCGTACTTAGGCGTTGTCCCACCAAAAGGAACGTCAACGAGCAGTTGGCTCATGATCTTGATCCTACATTACAATTCGTCACTAATCAACCAAATCCCGCATAAATTCGGTCGATAGTGCTCGAATGCGACATTCAATATGTACGTACATAGAGTGACGGCGCGTTTCATGGCCAAGGGGAAAGGGGAGTGGTGTGTGAGGAGGAGGCGGCGCGGGGCGGCGCTGGCGCTCTGCCCCGCCGTGGGGTGGAGGAACGCGCGACGGTCCCGCCATCGGCGCGGTTGTCGACCCGTCGCCGCCGCGCGTGGCGTCTCGACCGGCCGGCTCTATAATCTCACCCACCATACGAGGGACGATTCGATGATGACGACACAGCAGATCGCGCGCGTGTTGCAGGACCGCTTCGGCGGACGAATCATCGCGGCGTTCCCGGACGACAAGCATCCGCGCGTCCACGTGAACGCCCAGGATTGGCGGGAGATCGCCGAGTTCCTGCGGCGCGAGCCGTCGCTGAAGTTCGACTGGCTGGCGAACCACAGCGGCGTGGATTACGTCGCCGACGAGCAGTTCTGCGTCGTGCACGACCTGTGGAGCTTCGATCACCGGCACAGCTTCGCGGTGAAGGTCTTCTGCCCGCGCGACGTGGCGAGCGTGCCGAGCGTCGCGGACCTGTGGCCCGCCGCCGACTGGCACGAGCGCGAGGCGTACGACATGTTCGGCATCGTCTTCGAGGGCCACCCCGACCTGCGCCGCATCCTCTGCGCCGACGACTGGGAAGGGTTCCCGCTGCGGAAGGATTACGTCTTCCCGCGCGAATATCATGGCATCCCGGCGAGCGTGGAACTCGACTGGCAGCAGAAGCCGGATTATCCTAAATAGCTACGTATCAATAGCTTGCGAGGAGCTTGGGTCGACGAAAAACCTTATGTGCCACGACCGGTAAATTGGCTTGCATTTTCGCGGGGGTGGTCTAATATGAGTTCCGACGTATTTGCAGTCGCCTGTCGATGGGGGACGGGTGGCGCAACGATCCAAGAAGGTTCCGTGCGGCGGAAAGCCGTCGGGGCTTTATTGTCGGGGGTACTCCCCGAAGAAGGTTCCCCCCCTCCTTCTTCAACCCCCGACATTTATACACCAACGCCGCGGGCGCATTTTCGCGACCCGCGGCGTTTTTTGCGCGCATGTTCATGCGTGCCGAACCTTCGCCCCGCGCCGGGGCACCGCGCGTCGCGCACTTGATGGGTCGAGCCGCGCCCGACGTGCCCGACGTGTTTGAAACCGTTCGTGCCCGCGTCGGCAAAGCGAGCGATCTCGTCTCGGCGCCCGCGTCGACCAGGCCAAACCAAATCCGCGCGGCACGCGTATGATCCTTCGAGAACTCTCGCCGCCGTGACCGCGCGGGACGGCTTGCGTTTTCCGCCCACGCGGCGTAGTTTCGCGATCGTCCCGGAGAGATGGCCGAGCGGCTTAAGGCGACAGTTTGCTAAACTGTTGTACGGGGTAAACCTGTACCGGGGGTTCGAATCCCCCTCTCTCCGCTGTGCGAGACAGATAACCCTTCAACCAAACAGTTGAAGGGTTTTCTCGTTGAAATACAGACGATTCCACCCTTCAACGTCAAGTTCAAACAGACCAAATCGATGATCTTCTTCTTTTCGGGGTGATCGGCGGTAAGCCATTTTCGATGCAGGCGTTCGCGTGGATGGTCCTCACGAGCCTCAAGTCACCCGACGAGGTGAACGCGCAACGCTGGGTGCCGGCGGCGCCCCAGTGGCACAACTACCCCGACGTCTTCGACAAGGATCACCCTGATCCTCACCGGCGCCGCGTCGACTTTGCGCGGTTCTACTGGAACAGCCTGTTCGTCGCCGCGTGGGTCACGTTCCTTCAGGTGTTCACCAGCTCGATGGCGGCGTTCAGCTTTTCGCGCCTCGCGTGGCGCGGACGGGATACGGTGTTCTTCATGTATCTCGGGACACCCGGGGCCAAAGCACGCACCTGATGATGGCCGCCGTCACCATGTCAGTGGCGCCGATGATTCTGCTCTTCGTGCTCCTTCAGAAGTACCTCGTCCGCGGCATCCAACTGGGCGCCGTGAAGGGGTGAGGGGTTCATCACCAGAGCTTCAGTCCATGACGACGCAACTCTCGAGCCGAGCGGAACCGGGACTTACGTCGTCGTCCGAGGCGAGGTTAGGGGACCGGTTGTTGCTCGCGCCCGCGCGTCGATGTCGATGTCGATGTCGATAGCGTCAGTTGAACGAGCCCGCGATCCGATGGCGAGGAACACGCTGTGCTGGTGGACTCGGGGGTGACCACCTTCCGCGTTGCGCCGGCCTGCGGCGTATCGAGGTTGGTTTCGTTGCCTTGGACCAGCAACCCGCGACGGCCCTGAAGGATGCTCTTCGCCTTGGCCGCCAGCAGCCCCGCGCCGCAGCGCGTGAGCCGGGCCAGGTGGTGCGGGTGGCGGAAGCTGAGCTTCACGTATTGCCGCCGCACGGGCTTGCGGCGGTAGAACTTGGAGATCACGTCCATGTAGTGCCGATCGAGCTCCTCGACGCTGATCCCCTCCGGCGCCCACACGAAGTTCATCCCGTTCATCTTCTCCCAGTGGTCGTCGCGGATGTGCGTGCCGTACAGCTCGCGGTAGACGGGCGATCCCGGGTACGGCGTGAACTTCGTCAGGTTCATGATCGTCATCGGGATGCGGCTGACGAACGCCTTGGTCATCTCGATGGATTCCCGCGTTTCCCCGGGGTAGCCGAGCATGAACAACCCCTTGACGCGGATGCCCGCCGCCGCCGTCCAGCGGACGGCCTGCTCGCTGCGCTCGACGCGGGCGGACTTGTCCATCTTGCGGAGCATCTCGTCCGAGCCAGTCTCGAGCCCGAAGCTGATCTGCCAGCAACCCGCCCGCTTCATCAGGTCCAGGATGTCGGGCTTGACCGTGTCCACCCGGGCCGCGCACGACCAGGTCATCTTCAGCCCGCCGGCGATGAGCAGGTTGCACAGTTCCGTCGTGCGCAGCTTGCTGGCGAGGAACAGGTCGTCGACGAAGAGCACGTGCTGCACGCCGTAGCGGGTGTGCAGGTGCTGCATCATGTCGAACACCTTCTTCGGCGAGTAGTAGCGGACGCGGGCGCCGAAGGTGGAGGTGTCGCAGAACTTACAGTGGAACGGGCATCCGCGCGACGCGGCGATCGTCGCCACCGGCCCGGCCGGGTAGTCGTAGATCGCCAGCGGATACCACTGCGGAAAGCGCGGCAGCAGGTCCCAGGCGGGGAACGGCAGCTCGTCTAGCTCGTTGGGCGTCATCGGCGCAATCGTCGTCTTGATCGCGCCGCCCTCCTCGCGGTGAATGATCCCGCGGACGCGCGAGAGCGGCTCGCCGCGCTCGATGGTCTGAAGCAGGTCAACCAGGACCTTCTCCCCCTCCCCCTGCACGGCCACGTCGAACTCGCAGAACCGCTCGAGCGTCTCCGGACCCATCGAGGCGATGTGCGGCCCCCCCACGATGATGGTCGTCTCCGGGAGCGATGCCTTGACCTTCCGCGCGATCCGGACCGACTCCATCACGCCGACGGTGAACAGCGTGATGCCCACGAAGCGCGGCCGCGCCTTGATCACGCGGCGGGCGACGGCGTCGGCGTCGAGGTCGAGAATGTCGCTCTCGATGATCGTCGGCGTGTACCCGTGCTGCCGCACCTCCGCCGCCAGGTGCAAAAGCCCCAGCGACGGCGAGCGGTTGGTAATGTGCTTGATGAACGCGTAACCCGGCGAGATTCGCTCGTACGGCGGGTTGATGAACAGGATGCTCTTTTCGCTCGTCACTGGCATGGTATTTTGCGCTGCAACGACAAAGCCTAATCCAAAACCACCATCGCCGCGAGCAGGTCGCACCTGCAATCGCAATCGCGGGGTATGATTCTCGTTCTGGCGGTCGCGTGTGTTCTCCCTCTCCCCGGTCTGTACACCCGGTACTCCGGGGAGAGGGCGGGGGAGAGGGGTAAGGTGCGCCCCACGTCGAGGAACGTTCGATTCGAAGATCCGCACAGTCGTGAGATCGACCGGTGCCCGGTGCGCCGCGCCGCTCGCCCCTCTCCCCGGAGTACCGGTGAGAGGGAGTGAAGCCGGCATGCGTGTATGATGTCTCAACCGCGATGAAGCAAGTAATCGACTTCCTCAAGACCACGCTGATCGGTGGGCTGCTGATCGTGCTGCCGACCTGGATCAGCGTGTTGCTGCTCGTTAAGGCGTTGTCGATGATGGCGGTATTCACCCGGCCGGTCGTCGCGACGCTCCCGGAACAAGCCCATCACCCGCGGATCGCGGCCCTGCTCCTGCTGCTGCTAGGCTGCTTCCTGCTGGGACTCTTGCTGCGCACGGCCCTGGGACGGTATGTCAGGAGGATCGTCGAACGCCACCTGCTCGAGCGGTTGCCTGGCTATGGCATGATCCGCGGGCTGACGACCGATTTGGCCGCGCCGACGCACGCCCACCAGCTGCCGGTGGCGCTGGTGGAGCTGGAAGATGGGCTGGTGCCCGCGCTGGTGGTCGAGCATCACGCCGACGGGCGCGTCACGGTCTTCGTCCCGTCGAGTCCGACCCCGTTTGCCGGTACGATCTATATTCTGCCGTCGCAGCGCGTGCACGAGGTGGACGTGCCGCTGGCGAAGATGATGAAATGCGTCACCAAGTGGGGCGCCGGCAGCGGCGAGCTGCTCGCCGCGGCGCGGTTGACCGATCAGCGGAATGACGCCGCTCGCGCCGTACCACATGCCACCGAACCAGGAGCCTGACCACGATGGACGTGCAACTCCGCCCCATTCGCGAATCGGACCATGACCGCGCCGCGCAAATCGTCTTCGACGCCTTCGGCGGGATCGCCCGGCAGCACAACTTCCCGCTGGACATGCCGCACCTCGAGATCGCGCAGAGCATGGTCAAAGCGTTCGGCACCCACCCCAGCGTCTTCGCTGTCGCCGCGGAGGGCGATGGGAAACTGCTGGGCGTGAACTTCCTCGATCGCCGCACCGGCGTGGGCGGCGTCGGGCCGATCTGTGTCGATCCCAGCACGCAGCAGAAAGGCGTCGGGCGAAAGCTGATGCAGGCGGTGATCGATGACGGCAAGCAGCGCGGGCTGAAAAGCGTCCGCCTCGTGCAAGACGCGTTCAACACGACGTCGATGTCGCTCTACGCGTCGCTCGGCTTCGAGGTGAAGGAGCCCTTGGCGCTGATGCGCGGGACGCCGAAGGGCAAGCTCACGGCGAGCGGCGCGACCGTCCGCCCGGTGACCGAAAACGACTTGCCGGCGTGCGCCGACCTGTGTCGTGCCGCACACGGCTTCGACCGCAGCGGCGAGCTGCGCGAGGCGAAGGAACTCTTCCGCTCCATGCTCCTGGAGCGCAGCGGCCGGGTCGTGGCGTACGCATCAGCCCCGACGTTCTGGATCATGAACCACGCCGTTGCGGAGCGCGACAAAGACCTGTTCGACCTGCTGCTCGGCTGCGGCGCCGCCGCGGGCGCCGAGCCGCTCTCCATGCTCATCCCGATCCGCCGGGCGGCGCTGCTGCGGTGGTGCCTGTCGCAGGGGCTGCGCATGGTGAAGCCGATGACGCTGATGTCGACGGGCGAGTACCAGGAGCCGCGGACGGCGTTCTGGCCGTCGGTGCAGTTCTGATCAGGGAGGCTGTTGATCGATTCCGCCTAACTCTTTTTTTCGGAACCTGCGTCGACGTCGCTCGACCTGGGCATCCCACTTGGACCACCGGTGGAGAGGTGAATCTCGCTGAATCCCAGACTCGCACCCATGAGTTTCTGAACTGAAGTTTCCAGCGGATAGAGATGTCGTCGAAGAACTTGCGTCTCTACCTGGGCATACGGCACCCACACTTGCGGGTTGGCAAGATAGCGCACAGTGCGCGCGAGGTCGTACAGGGGGATGTAATGCCTCTTGATCTGAAGGTATCGGTTCGTCTCGAAGAGAACGCGATTTCGCGAGTCGTGAGACGTTACGCCATGCACTTTGTCGAACGCGAGAAGCGAATCCACGGCGTGTAGAGCAACGTAGAAGCTGGCCGTCACAATCCAGTCGGGGAATCGTGGTTCGATCGTTTCGATGAACAGTCGATTATGCTTCCACTGCCGGACGTGCTTCTCCTGGTCGCCCATAGATCCTCTTCGCGTGCGATGGGTCCAGGAATCTCTCGACTTCGGCTTCCGGAACCTGGTGAAGCTCAACCATGCCGATGTTGAACGCTTTCATGAGATGGGTGTTGAGCTCCACCAACTCGTCGGCGAGATCAAAGTCGTAGTGTGGTGAAGAAGGGATGACAAACAGGACGACGCGCGCGTCCCTGGGCATCGCAAAGCACTCGACCACTTTGTCGGCGTGCTCGCTTGCCCAACCCTCGACGTGTCGCAGCATCGATTCGAACTCGTTCAGCCACAACTCGATGCTGATGCCGAGCTGGCAGGCTTGGATGGCTTGCCGTCCCGTCAGCACGAACAGGTCGTCGTCCTTCGGGTGCACGACGACCTGACGATCTGCGTCGTGATCGGCATGCAGGCGAAGCGCGTCGGGCTGTGTCTTGGGATTTGGCATGGCTCCAGCCGTTCAGGCAACGCGTTCAGTGTAACGAAATCGGCAGAGGTCTATCTACTTCTATATCGGCCGTCGTCCTTCTGCAACGAGAACCGCGAGTCAACCCTGGCAGGTTCAATACTCTTTCCGCTGCCGCGCCGTCGGGATGTTGAGGATCTTGCGGTACTTCGCCACCGTCCGCCGCGCCAGCGTCAACCCCTGCTCGGCCAGCTTCTCCACGATCTCGTCGTCGTTCAGCGGGTTTTGCTTGTCCTCGTTGTCGATGATGACCTTCAGCTTCTCCTTCACCGCGTCCCAGCTCATGTCCTCGCCTTCGGCGTTGGTCGTGCCGCCGGAGAAAAAGCGACGGAGCGGGAAGACGCCGCGGGGGGTTTGGATCCACTTCTCGCTGACCGCGCGAGAGACGGTCGCGACGTGGATGCCAAGCTGGTCGGCCACGGAAATCATCGGCAGCGGGCGCAAGAACTCCGGCCCCTTGTCGAAGAACTCGCGTTGCGCGTCCACCACCGCGCGGATCACGCGCATGATCGTGCTCTTGCGCTGCTCGATCGACTCGATCAGCCAGCGCGCGTTGCGCACGTTGTTGGCCAGGAACTCGCGCGTTTTCTTGTCGCACGTGCGGTTCTTGATCATCTTGCGGTACATCCCGCTGATGTAGAGGCTGGGCGCGGGATCGTTGGTCATCTCGATCTGGTACTTATCCGTCTCCTCGTCGTAATAGATGATCGCGTCAGGCGTGATCGGATGGGCCTCGTCGGCGGCGACGAGCTTGCCCGGGTGCGGGTGCAGCCGGCCGAGGCGTCGCACGGCGGCCTGGATCTCGCTGATCTCGATGCCCAGCTTCTTGCTGATCTGCGGGTAGCGGTTCATCTCCAGGTCTTTGAGATGATCACCGATCAGCGCCCGCTCGATGTCGAAATCGTGGTCCTCGTCGCCGTCGCGCTCCAGCGCATCGAGCTGGAGGAGGAGGCACTCGCGGACGTTTCGCGCCGCCACCCCGGCCGGCTCGAGGGTGTGAACGAGTTGCAGCGCTTCCTGGAGGTCCTCGATCGCCAGCGGCTTCTTCGAGTCCTGCTGGATCGTTTGCAGCTCGGTGCGGAGGTAGCCTTCGCCGTCGACGTAGTTGATGATCGCCTCGCCCGCCGCGCGGACGCCGGGGGCGCATTCGACGAACGCCCACTGCCCCATGAGATGCTCCATGAGGTTGATCCCGCGGGCGGCGGTGTTGTTCATCGCGTCGAGCTTGCGGTCGCGCTCGCCGTCGTAGCTGGCTTGCTGGCGGAAGTCGCGGCTGGAGATGGCGTTGAACTCTTCGTTCTCGAAGTACTCCCCGATCTTCGCCAGCCGCTCGAAGTCCTCCGCCTGGTCGGAGTTCTCCTTCACGACCATCGGCTGCTCGGACTCCGAATAATCCTCGCGCGCCTCGACGACATCGGGCTGCTCCGCGACGGCGACGTTGCCCCCCTCCACGTCCTCATCCCCCTCGCGCTGCTCGAGCACGGGGTTGTTCTGGAGCTCCTGCTCGATCCGCTCCTCCAGCGCCATCAGCGGCAGCTGGAGGATCTCCATGGACTGGATCATCCGCGGGGTAAGCAGCTGCCGCTGCTCCATCCGCATCGATGCTGATTGCGTTAACTGCATCCCTGGCCCACTCTTACCAACTACCCCAGACGGGGCATGCCATTTGCTGCCCGGGCGATCTTAGCAACCTCACCGGACGATCGGTAGGAGAATTCTCAAATCGCGTGCCACGGCGAATTTTCGCACCTTCAGGCCAGTGGCGTATCCCCCACAGATGCAATAAACTTGCAAGTAGAAAGGTTCGATGCCCCCCATCGCCACCCTCGACAACCTCGACTTCGCCTTCGGCGAAACCCTCGTGCTCAAGCACGTGAGCCTCGCCATTGAGGCAGGCACGACCGTCGGCCTCATCGGTCCCAACGGCGGCGGGAAAACGACGCTCCTCCGGTTGCTCCTGGGCCTCCTCGAACCGACACGCGGACAGATCCGCATCGCGGGCCTCACGCCTCAGGCGGCGGTGAAACGGGGTGACGTCGTCGGCTACCTCCCACAGAGCCAACGCGTCCCCAGCACCCTGCCCCTGAGCGTCCGCCAAGTCGTGCGACTGGGACTGGCGGGCAAGACCGGGATGCTCCGCGGATATCGCAAGGACGACCTGGCGTTCGCCGACGAGCTGCTGGCGATGGTGGGGATTGCGGAACTCGCCGACACGCCCGTCGGCGCCCTCTCCGGCGGACAGTTCCAGCGCGTCCTCATCGCCCGCGCCCTCGCGCCGCGACCCAAACTCCTCCTCCTCGACGAACCCACCACCGGCATCGATCGCGCCGGCCAGCAGCGCTTCATCGAGTCGATCCAGGAGCTCAAGGATCGCCTCGGCCTGACCGTCGTCTTCGTCAGCCACGATCTCCGCGCCGTCTCCGCCGTCTCCGATCGCATCGCCTGCCTCAACCTCACGCTCCACTACCACGACGTCCCCGAGCACCTCCCCGCCGACCTGGTGTATCGCATGTTCGCCTGCGACCTGGAGGCGTTCGGCATTCAGACCCCGCACACCTGCAGCGGGAACGTCTGCGAAGCGCATGCGCACGCGAACCCGCTCGCGCCACCGGCGCGCGTCGAGTTAGCCCCGGGCACGCCCATCGCGGTTCCGGACAAAAAGGGGTCAGACCCCTTTATGTCCGTGTCATCCTGAGGTACTCCGAAGGATCTAGCTGCGAACGCGAGGGCCTCACCGATTCTGGCTAGATCCTTCGGAGTACCTCAGGATGACAAAGCGCGGGAATCAAGCCGGATTCGTATGAGAATCCCCTTTGGGTCTAACTCAAGTTCTTGGCGGTTGCTGACGGCATGCTCTTTCTCCCTCTCCCACGTGCTCGGGGGAGAGGGCAGGGGAGAGGGGCAAGCGGCGCGCTGCGACGAACGACGCTCGTGGAGGCAACGTCGCTCACCCCTCTCCCCCGCCCTCTCCCCGGCGTACCGGGAAGAGGGAGTGAATGCGGA
>JBAUGM010000398.1:0-4832 GCA_049679725.1 Tepidisphaeraceae bacterium | reverse complement strand
CCCCAACCCTCTCCCCGGAGTACCGGTGAGAGGGAGCAGGAGCGTTAAGAGCGCCAAGGAAATCCAGATATGAATCTCCATTCTGCTTTTTCTTGGCGTGCTTGGCGTGCTTGGCGTGCTTGGCGATCTTGGCGTTCGCTTCTACTACCCAACAGCCCGCCGGATCAGCGCGATCGTCTTCCGCGCGCCTTCGGTTTCATCCCCGTCGGTCGGCACGCTCTCGATGCCCCACGCGCCGTTGTACCCCGCATCGAGCAGCGCTTGGATCGCCACTTCCGGCGTCGCCCCGCTGGTTTCGTTGCCGCCGGCGTCCCACGCGAAGGTCTTCACGTGCGTCGCCGTCGCGTATTTCGCGGTGCGCTGCCTCCCCTCATCGAGCAGCTCGGGCTTCCAGTTGTGCGTGTCGTACAGGAAGCCGAGGCCCTCGATCTCCTGCATCATCCGCTCGACGTTGGCGGGAATGCGCGAGGGGCCGAAGTGGTTCTCGGTGATGATCTCGATGCCCTTTTCCTTCGCTCGGGCGATGAGGTCGTTGTAACCGTCGACGATCAGCTTGAACGCATCGTCCGGCATTTCCTCCGGCCCGCCGGCGTCGATGCGGACCTGCTCGCAGCCGAGGCGATCGGCCACCTCGAGCCAGCGGTAGGCGCGGGCGCGGTTGGCGGCGCGGACGGATTCGTCGGCGTCGTAGATGTGCGCCCCGTCGACCGCCAGCGTCCCCCACGGCAGCCCCGACTCATCGGCGGCGGATTCGACGCGATCGAGGTACTCGTTCTCCGCTGCCGACAGCGCCCACTCCGGGCCCGTCACCCCGGCGTCGCCCAGCTTGATCACCGCGAGGTGCGCGTTCCACGGATCCAGCTGCGTGCAGCCAAGTTCCTTGCAGGCATTGATAAACCCGAAAATGTCCTGTTTGCCCGATGCGAGGGCGCGGTGGAAGCTGTACGAGCAGATGCCGATGTCCATGACGAACCTTTCGTTGGCCGCGCATTGGAACCGAATCGCGGGCGCATCGATAGGCGCAGAATGATTGACTTCCCGTTTCGGGGACGAAAGATGACGCACGAACCAAAGAAGGAGACGACCGTTGCCCAAGATCACGATCCTGCTCGGCGTGCTGCTCATCATGCTCGGACTCGTCGCTTACTTGGGGCTCCAGGAAGCGGGCCAACCGCGCAGCATCACCGCGATGATCCCCGCCTTTCTCGGACTGCCGCTGGTGGCGCTGGGGGCGATCGCGCTCAAACCGCACCTCCGCAAGCATGCGATGCACGCGGCGGTGGTGATTGGATTGCTCGGTTTCCTCGGCACCGCCAAGGGGTTGATCGGCGCACTTCGCTGGATCATGGGGACAGCGCCCGAGCACCCGACGCGGATCGCGGTTCAGGCGATCACCGGTGCCTTGTGTGCCGTGTTCGTTGCCCTCTGCATCCGCTCGTTCATCGCAGCCAGGCGAGCGAGGGCGGGTGGGAAAGTTCCAGCTCTCTGATCCTGAAAAGAAACGAAGGCGACCGCGAAGGTCGCGAAGCACGCGAAGGAAGGCGCGAAGGAGAAGTAGCCCAGATATTTCCCCCCGCTTCGCGTCTTCCTTCGCGACCTTTGCGACCTTCGCGGTCGCCTTTAAGCCCGCGCGAGAAACTGCGCGAGGATCGGCTGGATGCGATCGCGCAATCTCGCGTTCGCATAGCCGACCCACGAGATGCCGCTCGTCACGTCGAGCGGGCCATCGAGCGGATTGCCCGATTCATCCGTCAGCACCACGCCCGCCTCCTCCGCGATCAGCATCGCCGCGCAGTCGTACGGGTGGCAGCACAGCCCTTCGGGCTGGCCCTGCATGCGGTAGAAGACGGGCCGCAGGTCGGCGTTGAAGCGATCGTGGCCGACGATCAGCTCATAAAACTGCCCGCCGGTGGAGATGTACTGATCGTCGAAGACCGTCGCCTTGGTCACGTCGGCGGGGCCGATGAGGTTGGCGACGAGGTGCTCCATCAGCTCGCCGGCGAGCCGCTTCGTGCCGGGGAAGAAGTTGGCGACGGAGGCGAAGCCGTGATCGATGCCGGTGGCGGTGGAAGGTTGGATCGGAAGCGGCGTGGTCGACTGATCCGACAAATTCACGCGCATCCCCTTCGCGCCGCGACCTTTGATCGCGGTGAGCACGTCGGCGAACCCCATCTTGCTCGTGGGCAGCTCGGTCATCACCGCGACTTCAATATCGCGCAGGCGCGTGTTCGGGCCTTTGTTTGGCGCGACGCCCGCCAGCGCCCAGGCGGCCCGCTTGTCGTACATGATGCCGCGGGTCCCGTCGATCGGATCGACGATCAAACGGATCTGCGCATCCTCCTCGCGCGAAGAGCGCGGGTAGACGACGATCCCCTCTTCGCCCCGCTCGTTCTCCGCCCCCTCCGCGACCAGCACGAGCGGCGTCGACTCCGCCCACTCGGCGCAGAACGCGTCGAGGATCGGCTCGACGGCGGTGTCGATCCTGTAGATCGTGTCGGCCGAGGTGGCGTGACTGACCTCGTGCAGGCCGGTGGACTTGCGCGAAGCGATGATGACGTCGCGCACCTGGGCTTGGAAGGCGACGAGGCGGTCGACGATATGGTTCGGATCGGGAAGCACGCGGTGATTCAAATGGTTTAAGCGTCGCGCCACCTAACTCAGCTGATCGACGATCTCCTGCGCGAGATAAACGCGGTTCCGTTGCTGTCCGGTCGTCTCCCGCAGGATACCCGCGCCCATGAAACGGTCTATCAGCTTCTGCGCCGAAGGCTTGGACGTCTGAAGCACTTCAGCCACCTGCTGTAGCGTAACGGAGGGCTCGGCGAACAGCCGATCGACGAGTTTCGCCGCCAGCGGCGAGGCGCGAACGGCACTGAGTTGATCGAGGTAGCGCTGCCGGAGCACCTCCAACCTTTGAATCCGATCAATCGTCGCCAAAGCTTCATCGGCGATGCCGCGGATGACAAACTCGACCCATTCGCTCCAGGCGCCGCGCTGACTGACGGCCAGCAGATGGTCGTAATACTCGCGACGTTGCCGCTCGAGCGGCGCGCTGGGGTTCAAGAGGGGCGTGCGAAGCACTCCCTCCGTGGACATGAGCATGAGGATCAGCACGCGACCGATGCGCCCGTTCCCGTCGGAGAAGGGGTGGATGGCTTCAAACTGATAGTGAACCATGGCGAGCCTCACCAGCGCCGGAAGATCATCGGGCTGCTGGATGTATCGCTCCAGTTCCCGCATGCTCGGTTCAACCTCGTGGTGCGGTGGCGGGACGAACCGCGCTTCTTCGATCTTGTTGCTGCGCCCGATGTGCGCCTGTACCTGCCGGAATTGCCCGGGCGTGTGGTCGTCGCCGCGCACGCCTTGAAGCAGGATCTGGTGCATCTCCTTGATGAGGCCCAGGGAGATCGGGCGATGTTCGACGGCGGCCAGTCCATATTCCAGCGCCTTGAAGTTGTTTTCGACTTCGCGAACGTCGGGCGCCTTCTCTTCAATAGCGGGAAGCTTCTCGTAGAGGAGCAACGTTTGGACGCGCGCGTACGTGTTCTCGATCCGGCTGGACAGTTCGGCCTCGCGGCGCAGGAACAAGCGTAAGAGACGACGCGGGTCGAGGAACTTCCAGTGCGTCATGCTCTGAAGCTGGCCCAAGACCGCACTCGCGTCCGCCAACGTCTTGACCAAGCTGTTGGTCCACTGAAGCCGACCGGGAAGCGGTGCGGGGACAAAAGTCCACTGCCCTTGCAGATTTTTGATGAGCTCGCCCGGCATCGCAGATGTGAAGGCGGCGGTATCCATAAGTGAACAACGGCATCCTTATTCATGTCATCGTTACTTAGCCCCCGTATTATTACAAGCTAAGTCATTAAAAGTGAATAACGGATATCTTATTCACCTTAATGCGAATAAGCGATCTGTGAGCCAACGTGCCAAGCACCGGGGCTGTCGCCGAAAAACGCTTCGGGGGTTCTGCCGGTCTGCCGGGCGTACACATCCATGATCTCGCGGATGGCGGCGTCGACGTTATCGGACGTCTCGCAGAGGACGGCGACGGTCCCGCCGCTGCCGCCGCCGGTGATCTTCGCGCCGTACAAGCCAGCCGACTCGCGCGCGCGCACGAGTTGCACAAGCAGGTCGCACTCGTCGGCGCCGAGCAGGGCATCGTTCGTGTACGACAGGTGCGATGCGTACATCAGGTGGCCGGCGCGGTCGAGCGCGGGGCTGCGGCGAATCGGGCTCTTCGCCCGCTCGCGCGTCGCCAGTTCAAGCTCGTCGACGAAACGCTTGACGCGCCGCGCTTCGAGCACGTGGTGGTCGGCAGCCGATCGGACGTGGTAGCTCTGGTCCGGTTCGACGGTCGTCGCCTTGTCGATCGTCTCGCCGTACCGCTTGAGGAAATCGTCGCCGCGCATCTGCTCGGGGAGATGCGGGCGGAAGAGGTTTTTGTAGTCGTCGCTTTCGAGGTTGGCGAGATAGCCGTTCATCGGATCGCGATCGAGCGCGCGGCCGGCCTTCTGTCCGAACTGTCGCATCTGATCGAGAATGATGCGGTGCGCCATGAATGCCGCGCAGCGCGTGCGCCCGTACATGCCGCCGCCGACGCTGTGCTTCACGTTGCTGTTGATGCCGATCACGCGGACGCCGGGTGGGAGCTGCACGGGCGCGAGCAGCTCATGCGGTTGGCAGACCATGCGCAGGAGCGAGCCGACGTTGCCGTAACAGCTCGAAACCTGGTCCATGATGCCGCAGGGCGCGCCGACGATGCGGTTCTCGACGGACTGGCAGAGCGATGCGAGGCGCATGGGGTCGATCGAGGTCTTCCGCGAAGGCGCAAT
>JBAUGM010000397.1:0-3787 GCA_049679725.1 Tepidisphaeraceae bacterium | reverse complement strand
ACGTGGACGATCAGAACGTCAGCACGCTGAAGAACCGCTACCTGCACGGCCCGGGCGTGGACGACGTGCTGGCGGAGGAGGCGGTGCGGGACTTCACGCTCTCCACGACGACGGTGACGCTGGACGGCTTCGGCAACCCGGACCTCGACGGCGCGCGGGACGTCTCCCTCTACCCCGCGGGCGGGCCCGACTACTGGTACGGGACGTGGAGCACCGGCGAGATGTCGATGTTTCGCTCGGCCGGCGGGACCGGGTGGGAGGCGTACGTCTACGACTACAACAATGGTACGACGATCTACTTCGCCAACGCGAGTGCATCGGCGACGCCGCCGACGAGCGGGTGGTCGTACCAGTGGGACGACTGGGGCATGTACCCGGGCGCGGAGATCGACGCGGTGGCGTCGACGACGGGGACGGGCTGGCGGACGCACTGGCTGCTGGGGGACCACCAGGGGAGCGTGCGTCAGGTCATCGACGACGCTGGGGCGGTGAAGGACAAGCTCGACTACGACGCGTTCGGGAACGTGAAGAGCGAGACGAACCGGGCGGACAGCCCGCGCTTCGGCTACACGGGGCAGGAACGCGACGCGGGCACGGGGCTGGTGTACATGGGCGGGCGCTACTACGACCCGGCCAGTGGCACGATGCTCAGCCCCGACCTGCCGGTGGAGTCCGGCGGGGACATGAACGGCCACCGGTACGTCTACAACATGCCGGTGGACGGGACGGACCCGAGCGGGTGGAGCGCGAACTTCGGCAACGACTTCAGTCTTGGCGACGGCTGGACCTTTGGTGGCGGCGGCTCGACGTCCGGCGGCTCCAGCTTCCACTACAGCACGTCGTACGACGATCCGTTCAGCCTCGCGCCGAGTCCGTACGTCTCGTCTACAACGCCGCCCACGACGATGCCGAGCACGATGCCCGTAGCGCCCGCGATGGCTCCCGTTGACTTCTCAACGAGCTACCTGCGGCTCGAGAACTCGAGCTCGCCGGAACTGCGGGCGTTGGCCGCGCGATACAAGGCGGTGATCGCGGCGGCGATGAACGCGAACGTGAGTGACGCTGACGCCCAGGCGCGGGCGGAGTACATGCGGAGCGGGCCGTCGATGCGCCCGATGACGGCGGCGGAGTCGAGGCGTGCTAACAGCTGGGTCGCGCAGCAGCGAGAGTGGCAGGATTTGGATCTCGCGATCCGCGGCCCGTATCACGAGGCCGAAGCGAACGCGCTTCGCGGCGACGCATTCGTCAAGGGCGATTCCCAGGTGATGTTCGACGTGGCCGTGGACGTGACCAACGCGTTCGGGGGTCAGATGCGATCGGGCGGCGGAACGCAGACGATGGCGCGGCGCGGGCCGCGGCGGCCTTTGTACGGGCAAGCGTTCTCCATACGCATCAATCCACACGTTCCGGGAAGGCCGGATCCGAGATTTTCCATCGATACTTCGACGTTTCCAGGGGTGGATCGGACTACCAACGGTGGCGTACGTAACGCCCCGGAATTCTGGAGGCAGTGGCAGGCAATGCGACCGGAAACCATCTCGCCGACGAACGCGGCGAGGATCGCGGAATTGCAGCGCAATGCCCGCTCACCGTCTCCACGAGTTGACGATGTGTGGTTGCAACATTTCCCGGAGCACGCAAGCTACACAAGGCATCCGAACAACGTCTTGATACATCATCACGTGGACCAGGGAGCCGTGGCGATCCCGGTGCCGCGTGGGACGCATCCCGGATACAATCGAGAGTGGCATGGGAGGTGATCGAATGGATTTTCCAACACTTGAAGCATGCGCGAGGCAGTACCAAGAGAGATTCGACAGGATCTACGAGGAGAACGAGAAGCCATTTCGACCATCAAGAATCTCGCGCGGTCATCTCGCAGGAATTCAGGAAGTAATTGGCGAAGTACTGCCAGAAGAGTTTGTTCGAGTCGTGACGACCTACGATTTCTCGGGCCTCGATATCGGGCAGGTGATATTCGGATATGGAGAAGAATATGAAGACTTCGAGAGGTGCAATTCTCATGACGGCATGCCTTGGTGGCTTCGCGGCCCTAAGCCGCAGTCTTTGATAATGATTGGAGGCACGACCGCATGGACGATCCTCATGAATGTGTTAGACGGATCGATTCACGCATTCGAGAATCCGTGGGAGGGAGACGCCGAGCGCATTGCGCTAAGATTCGAGCTGTTCCTGCGCGCGGCGTGTTTTCTCTCGGTACAGGATAATGTGGATGTAACTGATCGCTTTGAGCAAGAGTTTCTAGAGGCCATTGGTCACCCGGCATCGCGGTTCTGGGCGCAAGTCTCGCGGGGCGGCGCATAAGGCAGAAGGCGCGGTGCCCGTTGCGGCGCGGATGACGCTGGAGGTGACGGCGTACGACGGCGGCGGTGCCGCCCGGGGGCGGATAGAGGGGATGCGAGGTCGTAACTGTTTACCGCCTCGTTCGATTTTATCCGGCGCGCGATTCCGCGGTGTTCGCTAACGTGCGCGGGCGTGTCGCACGGATGCGAGCAGTGCCACTGGATGCCCGCGGCACGATATAAGGGGGTCAGGGCGGGAAAGGGGATCAGCGGGAAAGGGGGTCAAAGAAATCAAAGGGGTCGGGAGTCTTTGTTTTCAATCAAGTGACTCCCGACCTCGCTGTCACAAGACCGAGCCGGGGAAGACCTACGCGTACGATGCCAACGGCAACCGGACGACCACGCCGCTGCACGACCCGGAGCTGGACAACCGGCTGAAGTCGGACGACGTGTACGACTACGAGTACGACGCGGAAGGCAACCGTATCAAGCGGACGCACCGTCTTTCGGGTCAGGTGACGACGTACGTTTACGATCACCGCAACCGGCTGACGGAGGTGACGACGGGCGAGGCGGTGACGACGGATCTCGGGACGGTGACGCCGCTGGTGAAGGTGGCGGGCCAAGGTGAGACGCCGCCGCCGGTGGCGCACTTCAACGGGGGCGCGGACGTGCCGGCGGGCGTGTACGCGGTCGAGTACGTCAGCGGGGCGATCGACTTCGGGTGGTCGGGGTTGTTCTGGACGGTGAATAGCGGCCCCGACAGCTACCGTCACGTGATCGTCAGCGATGGCGAGCCGATCGCGTCGGCGCCGGGGACGAGCCGCGCGTTCCCGACGGTGGCGGACGTGGAGGCGTTGAGCATGGGGCGGAGCGTGACGATCGACCACGCCGGCGGCCCGCTCGGCGTGCAGGTGCAGGACACGTTGTTCAGCGAGAACCTGGGCGGCGTGACGTTCCGCCTGCGCCCGGCGAGCATCGCGACGGAGACGCACGAGAAGTACGCGTATGACACGTCGGACCGGCGGGTCGTGAAAGAGGTCGACGTCGACAACAACGAGACCTTCGGCGACGCGATCGACACGAAGGAGAGCTTCGTCTACGACGGCGACGCGATCGCGCTGGTGTTCGACAAGACGGGCGCGATTCAAAACCGCTACCTGCACGGCCCGGGGATGGACAACGTGCTGGCGGAGGAGAACGTCGCGATCGCCAACGCGGCGCCGGTGGCGGCGCGGGTGACGCCGGACGTGACGACGGGCGAGTCGAGCTACTTCGGCGGCGGGCGGGATTACCCCGCCGGGACGTACACGATCGCGTACGTCAGCGGGGCGACGGACTACACGCAGCACGATACCCTGGCGGAGTGGCAGGTGAACTACGGCGGTGCGAACGTGTACAAGATCGTCTCGTCCCCCCTCGCCACGGCGACGACGGCGAGCTCGACGCCGGTGACGCCGGGCCCGGTCGCGCCGGGGGCGACG
>JBAUGM010000396.1:0-2550 GCA_049679725.1 Tepidisphaeraceae bacterium | reverse complement strand
GGTTGACACCCCGCTGAACCTTCTCGTCAATTCGCCTACGATGGCGTGCGATGGAGCACGTTGAAGGGCGACAGTCCGTTCTGGCCGCGTTGCGCGCGTACCAGCGCCATTTCCAGGTCGTCCTCGTCTCGCACGCCGCGCACACGGAGAAGGTTCAGGACGTGCTTGACGCCGCCGCCGAGCGGGGCGTGCCGGTGCGGCTCGTCGACCCGCGCGAGTTGGATGACATGGCCCACGGCTCCTCGCACGGCGGCGTGCTGGCCGTCTGCTCAGCCAAGCCGCGGACGACGCCGGCGCAGCTGATGGAAAAGCTCGCGTCGCTCCGCGAGCCGCCGCTGCTGCTCCTGCTCGAAGGCGTGGACGATTCCCGCAACCTCGGCTTCACGCTGCGCAGCGCCGAGGCGCTGGGTGTCCACGCGGTGATGATCAAGAAGCACCTGTGGGATTTCGACCCCATCGAGGTCGCCCGCCCCGCGTCCGGCGCGTACGAGCGGCTTCCGCTCGTGCAGATCGAGAGCGTCGACCCGCTCCGCGACCTTCAGAAATCCGGCCTTCAACTTTTCGGGTGCATCGCCGGGGCGAAGCGCTCGATGTACGACGTCGACCTCCGCAAACCCACCATCCTCGCCATCGGCGGAGAGAAGCGCGGGCTCTCCGGCGCCGTGCGCAGCATCTGCGATCGATTCATCACAATCCCAACAGCGGGGGACGCGGCGTCGTCGCTGTCGCTGTCTCACGCCGGCGCGATCGTGATGGCGGAGGCGATGCGCCAGCGCGCATTGGCGAAGCCACGACCGGAGATGCCGAGCACTGACACCTGTGAACGATGAGTAGATGACGCGCTGGCGTCGCCTTCTTTCGCGTCGAGCGACGGGCCGGACCGGGCCGATAAACCCGGCATGATCGCCGCGCTGCTCCTGCTCATCTCCAACATCTTCATGACCTTCGCCTGGTACGGCCACCTCAGATTTGAGAAGGCGTCGCTCTGGAAGGTCGTCCTCATCAGCTGGGGCATCGCGTTCTTCGAATACTGCTTCCAGGTCCCCGCCAACCGCATCGGTCACCAGCAGTTCTCAGCGATGCAACTGAAACTCATGCAGGAGGCGATCACGCTGATCGTCTTCATCGTATTTGCCAAGCTCTATTTCGCGGGGGAGCCAATCAAGTGGAACTACATCGCGGGAATGATCCTCATCTTCCTCGCCGTGTTCGTAGTCTTCTACGACTGGAGCGGCACTTAACTCGCCTTTCCGCTACTCGGCTTCGATCGCGTCACCGGCCTCGGCAGCGTCGGCTTGCTCTGGATCTTCGGCGGGCGAAGCGGCTGCCGGCTTTCCGTCCGACTTCATCAGCTCGCGCAGCAGCACCGTCGCGAACGACCCGGCCGACAGCGTGAACGCGACCGTGACGTGCGCGCCATGATCGTCCACGCCGCCTTCGAGCTGCACATCCTCGGGCCGGACGCGCAGCGGCCGCCGCGCGCCTTTCACCTTGTGCTTGCCCGCCACGCGAAACGCCTCGGGCGTGAGTTGCGCCGCCGACAGAACTTCCTGCTCGACGCGCAGCGGCTCGCCTTCGGGCAGCGTCATGCGGTAGCCGATGAGCGGGCCGGTGGGACTGATCTCGAAGGCATCGGCGCGGGGCTGCTCGGTCGCGGCGCTTTCGACACGGAAGCAGGCGCCGTTCTCGTGCTTGTATGCGAGATCGCCGTCGAGCAGGCGATCGAGCGAATCGATCCGGCGGGCGAGGACGTCGTTGAACATCTTCGACTGGAGCGCCGAAACCCAGAGCCGGCGGATCTTCTCGTCGATCATGCGCACGGCCGCGCCGGGGCGGCGCTCCTTGGCGAAGCGCGCGAGGATCCGGCGCTCCATCCCGCTGCGGCGCGGGAAGAGCCGCATCGCGTTCGGAAAGTCGCCCGCGTCGAACGCGCGGCGGGCTTCGAGCGACTCCTCGTCGTCCACCGCGGGATCGGGCGAACCCAGCAAGAGGTGCAGAACATCCTTATTGTCCCCGCGGATGAGGGCAGCGCCGAGTCGGTCGTTGTCGTTGCGCCGGCCGAAGCGCTGTTCGCCGAAATAATTAGGCATGCCGCGCTTCCGGATGTCTTCGATCACCGGGCGGAGCTTCACGACGTCGGTCGGGTTCACGTTGCGGATCTTGATCGCGAAGCGGTTGCCCGACAGGTGCCCGAGCCGCAGCTTGTTCTCGTGTCGGATGGCCCAGTTGATCGTCACGTCCGGCACGCGCAGGCCCATCACCGCCTGCTCGGTTGTGCCGACGATCGACAACACCTGCCGGCTCACCGCCTTCGCGTCCTTCAGCCCGGCGAAGCCGATATCGCGCGAGGAGAGGCGCAGCGCCGCGGCAATGCGGTTGACGGCTTCAAAGGTCGTGAGGTTGACCTTCTGGATCTCGACGTAGACGTGCTCGCCGGCGCCGCCGGGCTCGTAGAGCGGGATTTCCTGGACGAAGAAGTCCTCCGCGCGGTTCTTGATCGTGCCGCCGATGCCTAAGAAGTCGGGAGTCAGGTAAGGGAGTGTCATGAGA
>JBAUGM010000395.1:0-5610 GCA_049679725.1 Tepidisphaeraceae bacterium | reverse complement strand
GCGCACGCGAGCGTCGCCGCCGCCGAGGCCGCCAGCGCGGGGCTGACGACGACCTTCACCCACCTCGGCGGCCGTATCGGCGTGATGATGAACGAGGCGTACACGCATTACCGCGGCGGCGCGACGTTCGAACTGGTGGGTCACACGACCGACGACAGCGGGGTGCGCTGGTACCTGGGCGATCACCAGAACAGCGTTCGGCAGATCGTCGCCGACGGCGGGCAGCGGGTCGCGAAGGTCGATTACGACGCCTTCGGCAACGTGACCGCCGAGACGCCGGCGGGAGCGGACACCGGGGCGGGCATGAACGTACCGCCGCGGTTCGGCTACACGGGGCAGGAGCGCGACGCGGGAACGGGGCTGGTGTACATGGGCGGGCGCTACTACGACCCGGCCAGCGGCACGATGCTCAGCCCCGACCTGCCGGTGGAGGCCGGCGGCGACATCAACGGCCACCGCTACGTTTACAACATGCCGGTGAATCTGGTCGACAACGACGGGTGGAACCCGTTCGGCGGGACGGGCTTCGGCGCGATCCGCGGCTACACGACGGGCGGCCTCATCGGCGCTGCCGTTGGCGCAGTGTCTTCAGCGTTCGCCGGGTCTAACTTCGGACAGGCGCTTGCCAATCACTGGGGTCTGACGAGGGCGGCGGGCAACGCCGACCTGAACGATCCGTCGATGGTTCTAGCCAACCCGGCTGCCGGTCCTGGCGCGGGATGGAGTCTCGTCGGCGACTACGGCCGCAGCGGCGGCCAACGTCGCGTAGCCGCGCAGCAATTGGCAAGCGGCAACTATGCGATGTACGCGCCCGTCGCGTGGCACCATGCAGAAACCGGGGAATACCGATGGGCCGGTCACGCGTTTGCCGGGGCGATCCTGTCGCAGGCGCAGCTGGGTGACGCGGCGACTGTCGCACGGTACCAAAGCAACTTCCTCCAGTCGTTGGCTGACGATCGGCGCGGCGCCGATCTCGCGGCAGCGGTCGGACACACGGAGAACATCATCTCGTACCTGCCGACGGGCAATGCCCAGATCCACGCCAGTCGCGGGCGGTTGGGCCAGGCGGCGATCGCGTTGGGGATCGACGCCGCTTCACTTGTCGCGGGCGGCGCGGCCGGCCGGTTTGCCGGTTCGTTGATCGGCCGTACTGGTGCCACGATGGCGTCACGTATCGGCATCGGCGCGGCGACCGGCGCGGTTAGTGGTGGCGTGGGCGGGTTCGTGCAGGGCGGCGGGCAAACGTACCTGAACACCGGCGACGTTGGGCAGTCGATGCGGATGGGAAGCTCGCTTTCCGCTACGGGGGCGGTGCTCGGCGGCGTGGTGGGCGGGGTCATCTCGGCGCCGTACCGGCCTGGAACGATGAACGGTGCTAGAATTCAGAACCTAGAGGCATGGCAACGGGCCTCTATACAGCGTTTTGCAGATCAACATGGTGTGGAAGTTCGAGTGTTCGGTAGCCGTGCCCGCGGCACGGCCGGACCGCAATCCGATTTTGACTACATCGTCTCCGGGAATCGGTCGACGCGACTGAAAGCGACTCACGCACTGCCCCGTGGCACTGCGGGAGGGGTCGTGAGCCCGCGCGGGCAGACAGGTATGGATGTTTTCAAACCCAGTGACATCCCACCGCACTTCAACATCGCGAAGCAGCCGCAGATCATCTTCACGCCCCGAGGAGGTGGCCAATGACGCAACGCATTGAGGTCGAGGCCTTGTCGTCAGATGTCAACGCGCCAGTATTGCGAATTCCAGGTAGACGGTTTCCCGGTGTCCTCATTCAGGGGGACGCGCTTCATGCACTCTGCGGCAGAGTCGATGCGCTATGCGCAGCGGCTTCTAGTGCGCCCAGTGATCTAGCGGAGGCTGCGCTAGAGATCCGGGACATTCTTGAACCGTATCGTCGTGTGTATGATGCGGCAGCAAATGATGATAATGCGCATCCCACCTGAACAGGAGGTCATAAAGGGGTCAAGGTCATAAAGGGGTCAAGGTCATAAAGGGGTCACGTCGTCACGTCCTAATATGACCGGGGGAATTAACCGTGGGGGAATTAACCGTGACAGGGACAGTTATTTCCAATAACTGTCCCTGTCACGGTTATCTCACGTACGCGCGCGACGCGGCCGGGCGGATCGGGGTCATGGGGGTGGACGGTCCGGGCCGAGCGTTCACGCACGATGCCAACGGGCAGCTCAAGAGCGAGCCGGGCAAGAGCCACGCGTACGATGCCAACGGCAATCGGACCTGGGGACGGTGACGCCGCTGGTGAAGGTGGCGGGTCAGGGGGAGACGCCCCCGCCGGCGGCGCACTTCAATGGGGGTGCGGACCCTAGCCCCTCGAATTGAACCGTGTTGTCCGCCTCGTGGACAATCGCTTCGAGTGCGAGCGTCGGCGGCAGTCGGTCACGACCCGTCTGGCTCGGGTACAATGCTTGAAGATGTTGCCGCCCGGGGAAATTCCCGAGGCGGGCAAGGATCATCTCAGCAGCGTTGGTGAACCGTCGGTCAACGTTGGCCCTCGCCTCAGCTAGCCGAGTTGCAACGTCATACGCCCACGTCTTCCACTGGGCCTCTGTGATCTCATTAGGGGCAGGAGGGCCGAGGGCAAGGCAAGACGCAACCCGGACCAAGAACCTCGCGTCCACATCGTCGAAGTGGATGGTGGAGTCTTCGACTTTCAGCCGCTGCTGCAAGTCAAAGACGAGCAACCGGGCGTAGGTCTCAAGAAACTTATCGAGGCTTTGTTGCGTCACCTTTTTTCACGGGCTTCGTGCGATCCGCGTATGGAACATCCACGCCGAGCAGGGCTCGGTAAAAGGCGTGGCGGAACTCATTGACCTCTTTGAACGGCAGGAATAGGAACTTAAAACTGACGTGCTTGTGCTTACATCCGTCGAACCGGTAATTCAGCATCTTCTCGATCGCAGGAGCGTACTTCCGGTAGTAGTCCTCAAATTGATTAAAGAACTCGTTCCGCTTGTCCCCGAGCAGAAGGGCGTACTGGTCCCAATCGAACCCAATCAAGCAGGCGTGAACGATGTGGCACTCGCCCTCCGGCGATTCTCGATTGACGAACCTCGTGATCGCGGTCTGCAAGTCTTCGCCGACGTGCTTGAAGTGGGCGGTGACGAGGTGCAGTTCTTCATCGAGCCGGCCGAGGTCATAGAACTCCGTGATGCTCTCGAACACGCTCGTCAAGGCCTTGACGATGTCGCCGTAGAGCTTCGACTCGCCGAGGAACACGTCGAGGTGGTCGTCCGTTACGTCCCACTTCACGTGGATACCGTCCGTGCCCTTCACCTCATCCTGTGGGTTGGTCTTCAACTCCATCTTGCAGACGACCTGCGGGGCTCCGAACGCCGCCTCCAGTAGGAAGAACAGAAGCAGTTCACCGACTTCGCCCGCGTCCTCGATTTTTGCGGAAGTAGTCGCGGGCCTTGAAGAGCAAATCGCCTTCATCGGGGTCTTCAATCTGGCTCCGCATCAGTTCCCGCGTGGAGACGGCGAGCGAATACCGTACAACGTGCTTCGCCAACACCTTCGCCAGCACGTCGAACTTCGGCTCGCCATTGGAAGGATCGAACTTGACGTACTGAAGGTGAACCGTGGCCTTGGAACTCGGTGAGTGTAAACGTGTGAGTGACCTCACCGATGCATGACTGGAACTGTGCGGCGGTCACCTCAAGGTAACGAGCGAGGTCTGGCAACACCCCTCTCGGAGCGGACGGAGCGGGAACATTGGAAGCCGACGTAGCCATAGGACGGGGTCAGTCCCCCCTCAGACCTGAGGTTCCAACGACGGGCAAGCCGCCCGTACCGCAACCAGTATCGACGATGGCCCATGTTACTGTCGCACCGGGATCAGCACAATTCCATCAGGTCAAACGAACGTTCAGAGCACACGACCCGACCGAGACTCGATCGCATGCTGTGGTGACGCGGGGCCGCGCCATGCGCATAAAAGGCCCACGCTACCGCGCCTTACCCGCCATCCCCTTCCAGCCGATGCCTTCAAAGCGAGGTCTCGGGCCGGGGCCGCACGCAGCGGATAGAGTGGACGCGGAGGATCAGGGATGCTCACGAGCAGCGCACCGCCGAGAAGCTCGGCACACGTCAAAAGCAATCCAACCGCTCGTGATGTGGGCAGCCACGCTCCGGCTGATGGACGGCGGCAGTGGTGTCGCGTTCGACGGCGGCGGTCTGTGCGTTGAGATTGACGCGGAGCTTGTCGCCGGGGTCTGCAACTACCTCGAACGTCCCGCCAGCACCGTGAAGGCCACAGAGGCCACGAGCACCGAGGAAGACGAGGAAGACGGAGCGTTGCAACTCGCCGATCTCCTCATCGTCCCGGACCCGAGCGGCAACGGGCTGCTCGTCACCGACGTTCGCCTGCCGAAGCCGACACGCCCCATTCATCTCGATGCCAGCGACGTGCGGCGTGTGCATCAATGGCTGCTCGCGTTCCTCGGGCACGTCGATACCGCTGCGGCCGTGACGCCGAGCGAGAAGCCGACGTTGCAAACGGGCGGGCTGGTCATGGAGCTACGCACGTCGTGCAAACCGGCGTTGCTATTGCGGAACAAGTGCGGGCCGCTTGCGACCGTCTCCCTGCGTCACGTCGATGCTCTGTTCGGGTTCATGTCGGAGCACGTTGCGGACCTGTCGTCCGGCGTGAAGGCATGTAAGGGCATCGCGTCGATCACAGTCGAGACTGACACGAAGGGCTTCATCATTAGCGAAGGTCGGCCACGCGACAGCACGAGCAACGGCGTGATGGTTTACGCCGCCGACTGGCCCGAGGTCAGCAGCTTTCTCCGCGAGCGCGCGAGCAGCAAAGGCGATCGCGCCGGACTTCAGCGTGCGAGCCGGAACGCTGCACCGGGCTTCATGCGACGCGACGCGGGAACGTTCGACTACGCACCTACGAACACGCCCGCTCTGTCCATGCCGATCGAGTTGAGTCTTCTGGAGCGGGTCTTCGACGTGTGGGATTGGTGGCGTCGTTGGAGCAGCGAGCCGGAGGACGTTATCGAATGGAGCGGCAGCTATCACGCGAAGACGATGCTGCGGCGAAAGGGCTGGCGTGCCGCGATCAGTCGGTTCGCGAAGGGGATGGTTTCGCTGTTCCTCTTCAGCGTGTTCGTCTTGACGTTCCCCTTCGTCGGCATCTACTTCGTCGTTCTCAATCGCTGCATCGATCGAGGGGACGGCCACACGCAGAGCCGCCTCATGGCGCTCGTGCTGCAAGTCGCATTCATCGCCCTCCTCTGCCTGTTCGCGGGACGCGGCCGATAGACTCTCAAGAGCGACGCCCGCACGTCCGATCTCAGGTAGATGAAGGTTCTGTTCCACACCCGAACCGCGAGCGAGATGGATTGGGCGAAGCAGGTGATTGAGCTTCACCGTCTGCCTTGCGTCGGCGAGTACATCAGCGTGCCGGTGGCGGGTGTGGAGGAGAGTACACGTCACGAAGTAAGGCTAGTGCTCTGTCATGTCTAAGGTTTGGGATTGCCGATGATCCTCCTGCCCGGCTGCTTGTTGCCGGCATTGAGCAAGGAGGCTCAGGTGCAAAAGAAGTATGTGGTTCGCTTGTCGGATGAGGAG
>JBAUGM010000394.1:0-8648 GCA_049679725.1 Tepidisphaeraceae bacterium | reverse complement strand
GTGTGTGATTGCGATCCGCCCCTCGCGCGACCACGCCATCATCGTCTCGATGGCGGCGATGAATTCGTCCTGCGAGAGGCGGTCCGCGAGCCGGCCCTCGGGCAGCCGCCAGACCGGGATGCGATGTCCCCACCACAACTGCCGGCTGATGCACCAGTCGCGGATGTTCTCGTGCCAGGTCTGGAACGTCTTGGCGTAGCGCGCGGGATAGAACTTGAGCTGGCCCTGCCACTCAGCAGTAGTATGGGCGTCCCGCCCATGTTCCTTCGAAGACATGGCCGGGACGGCCATGCTACTGGGGTCATACTGCTCGCGCGACATCGCGCGCAGGGCGGCGCCGGCGAGTCTCTCGTCCGTCACCTTGCAGTACCACTGGTCGCTCAGGTACGGCTCGATCGGCACGTGGCTGCGGTAGCTATGGCCGACGCTGTGGCGGTAGGGCTTGGTCTCTTCGAGCAGGTTGTTCTTCTTGAACCAGTCGACGACGGCCCGCCGCGCCTCGAACCGGTCGAGGCCGAGCAGGAATTCCGCGCCGCCCTGTTCGCAGTCTTCCTTCGGCCAGCCGTGCTGGTCGGAGATCGTGCCGTCGGGGGCGAGGACGTTGATCATTGGCAGCTTGTGACGCAGGCCGATGTCGTAGTCGTTGGGGTCGTGGGCGGGCGTCACCTTCAGGAAGCCGGTTGCGAACTGGGCCTTCGGATCGTCCGACTTCGGGTCCGGCAGGACGACGTAATCGTCCTCGATGATCGGGACCACCCGATTGACGATCGGCAGGCGGACTTTCTTCCCGCGCAGCGCTGCCGCGCGCGGATCTTTCGGATTGATCGCGATCGCGGTGTCGCCCAGCATCGTCTCGGGGCGCGTTGTAGCAACCGTCACATAGGACGAAAAATAGCTCCCGTCCCTATTTTTCTCCCCGGCGTCTTCCAGGGGATATCGCAGGTAGTAGAAGTGCCCGTCGACCTCCTCCATCTCGACTTCGTCGTCCGCCAGCGCGGTTTGCGTGGCCGGGTCCCAGTTCACCAGGCGCTTGCCGCGGTAGATGAGGCCGTCCTTGAAGAGCTGAAAGAACGCCTCGCGCACGGCCTTGGCGCGCGGCTCGTCCATGGTGAACGCCTGGCGGTCCCAGTCGCACGAGCAGCCCATCGCCTTGAGCTGTTCGGTGATGCGGATCTCGTACTCGTCCTTCCATCTCTGAATCTTCGCCACGAACTCATCGCGCTGGAAGTCCGTGCGACGCTTACCCTCCTCCGCGAGGACGCGCTTCTCGACAACCGTCTGCGTCGCGATGCCGGCGTGGTCGGTGCCGGGGAGCCAGACGGCGTTGTCGCCGGCCATGCGCCGCCAGCGCGTGAGGATGTCCTGGAGCGTGTTGTTGAGCGCGTGGCCGAGGTGCAGGGCGGCGGTGACGTTCGGCGGGGGGATGACGATCGCGTACGGATCGCCAGGGTCGGTCGGCTCGGCGTGAAAGAGCTTCTCGTCCGTCCACACCCGATTGGCCTCGGGCTCGACGGCGGCGGGGTCGTAGGTTTTCGGTAGATCGGTCATGGCAATTTTCGATTTTAGATTGGCGATTTGCGATTGAAAGACGATGGACGACGGACGCAACGTGGGTGGCGCTCGATCTGAGCGCTAGCGTACGACGACCGGAATGCGACGGCGGCGGGTCATGTGACGGGGAAGTGTAGCGTGATGGAGGAACGTTGTCAGGAGACGGTCGGGTGGATTTCTTCCGCTTGCGGCTTCGCGGATCAATGGTCGTGGACGTTGAGCGACCCCTGATTCGCGAAGCCGCAAGCGGCGAAACGGCAGGAAGGTCACTTCGACGTCGGCACCAACCGCTGCCCGCGCGACTGCGCGATGCCCAGCGAGCGCAGGTAGCGCCGCCGGACGACGCCGCGCACGCGCTCGATTTCCTTCGGCGCCCCCTCGGTGAGCTTGATGCCGCCGCCCGCTTTCGTGCGGTGCCCACCGCCCTCGCCGATGTTACGGAGGATGCGCTTGATCAGGTCGGCGGCCGATAGCTTCGTGCCGTTCGTGCGGAGCGACATGACCAGCGCGCCGTTGAACTCGGCCGTCACCAGCGCCCACTCCGCCTTCTCGAAGCGCAGGAGGTAGTCGGCCATGACCGCCGGCTTCTCCGGCGAGTCGATCTCGTCGAGGTGCGAGAGCAAGGCGTTGTCGTACACCATCGCGTTGTGCAGACCCGTCGCGGTCGACGCGTACGCGCTCTGCGGCAGGTTCACGTACCGCATCTTGTACAGCTTGCGCGTGTCGGCGATCAGCGTGAGGCTGGAGAGGGCGATGTTGTCCAGCTCACCCGGTTGCCCCGCGGCGCCGGCGAGGTCGGATTCGATTGCGTAGAGCAGCGTCGCGCCCAGATCGCGTGAGATCGGCTGCTCGAGCTCCATGAAATAGCTGAAGATGATCGACCCCGTCGCGCCGACATCGGAGCGGATGTCGCAGAACGCGCACTTGGGGCGACGGCCCGCGCGGCTGCGGTGGTGGTCGATGACCGCCGTCGGCGGGACGTCGGCGGGCAGCGGGCTGTTGGCGAAGTTCGGCTGGGTGTCGAGGAGGACGATCGCATCGTACGACTTCAGCGCCACATCCGACCCCGCTTCTTCCCACGGCACGAGCTTGAGGCTGCTCAGCTGCGTGAAGATCTCGTTGATCCCGCCGCCGATGCGTCCCTTGGTGGACGCCGTCACCTTCGCGTTCGGGAGCTTGGTGGTGAGCAGTGTGCAGAGGGCGAGCGTGCTGGCCAGCGCATCGGGGTCGGCGTGCTCGTGGGTCGTGATGAGGATGTTGCGCTTGTCGGCCAGCACCTTCATGAGCGTGCGCGCGTGCGGCCGCCCGCGCGAGCGTCGCGCGACGGCGACGGCCGAGCTGCTCACGGTGCCGACACAGGACTCAACGAACGCGGTCATAGGCTTGCCGAATTATAGCGCGGCGGACGATCCCATGAAGTGCATCGTCTTCGGGCTCGCGCGACGTGAGCGATTCGACTCACTGGACCAATAAGATACCACTGGAGTGAGCTGGACTCGCACGCATCAGTGGAAATCGCGGGATTCCAGGCGGTATCCGTGCAGGAGCCCGCCGAGGTCGAACAAGCGCTTGGCCATGATGTGTACGACCTGGCCCTGGCGCTCGAGGTACCCGTCGCACTGGAGCAGGGCCGCATGTCGGGCGGCGGGGCGGTATCTCTCGTAGATGTCCGGGCGGACGATCAGGTTCACGATTCCCGTCTCATCCTCCAGCGTCTCGAACACGATGCCGGACGCCGTGCCCGGACGCTGGCGGATGAGCACGAGGCCGGCGACCTTCACCCACTTGCCGTTCGGCGTCTGGTTGATCTGCCTGGCGGTGAGGATCTTGCGCTCATCGAGCGACGGGCGGACGATGGCGACGGGATGCTTCTTGAGCGACAGGCGGAGGGTGGCGTAGTCGGTCATGACCTCCTGGCCGAGGGGCATGGGGGGGAGGAGATCAAAGGATGAAGGATGAAGGCGGAAGGATGAGAAATAGCTCCCGTCCCTATTTTCATCCTTCATCTTTCCGCCTTCATCATGGAATTGAAACAGCGGCGCATCGGCGTCGCGCAGCGGCAGCGTGTTCCACACCGCGGGACGGCGCGAGTCGCCGACGGAGCCGAAGGCGTCGGCCTCGGCGAGACGTCGCACCGTTGCGACGGGTAACTCGGTAACCCGGTGAAACGCTTCGATCGATGCGAACCGCCCGTGACGGCGACGTGCCGCGACGAGGCGCTCGGCGTGATCCTGTCGCATGCCGCTGATCTGGCGGAAGCCGAGTCGCAGGGCGGGACCGCCGATGCCCCAGGTGATTTTGGGTGAAATGGGTGACGTCCGCCGCGAGGCGTCGAGAACCGCTCGATTCGCTGATCCGTACGCGTCATCAAGACGGCCGCTGCTCGGTGCGTTGCGCCGCTCGCCCCTCTCCCCTGCCCTCTCCCCCGAGTACGTGGGAGAGGGAGTAAGCGGTGCCTCCAGCGTGCAATCCCATTCGCTCTCGTTCACATCGACGGGCCGAACCTCGACTCCATGATCTCTCGCATCGCGCACGATCTGCGCCGGCGCGTAAAACCCCATCGGCTGGCTGTTCAACAGCGCGGCAGCGAAGGCGGCGGGGTGGTGCCGCTTTAACCAGGCCGAGGCATAAACAAGGATGGCAAAAGACGCCGCATGACTTTCCGGGAATCCGTACTCGCCGAACCCGCTGATCTGTTGGAAGCAGCGTTCGGCGAAATCCGGATCGTAGTCTCGTTTCGTCATCCCACTGACGAACTTGTCGTGAAACATCTCAATTCCACCATGTCGTTTCCAAGCGGCCATGGCCCGCCGCAACTGATCGGCCTCCTCCGCGGTAAACCTGGCGGCAACGATGGCCAGCCGCATGGCCTGTTCCTGGAACAAGGGAATGCCGAGGGTTTGCTCTAACACGCCGCGCAGCTCTTCTTTAGGGTAGTTAATTCTGTACTTAGGGTCGTTGCGTTGGCGCTCTCGTTCTTTGAGGTAAGGATGGACCATATTCCCCTGGATGGGTCCCGGACGAACGATCGCCACCTCGATGACGATGTCGTAGAACTTGCGTGGCTGAAGCCTTGGCAGCATGGACATCTGCGCGCGGCTTTCGACCTGAAACACGCCGATCGTGTCGGCGTCGCAAAGCATGTCGTAAACGACGGGGTCGTCAGGGGGGATGGTGTGAAGCTCACGCCCCGTTTCAGACAGCTTCAATCCTTTTGAGATCGCCGTCAGCATGCCCAAGGCGAGAACATCGACTTTGAACAGGTTGAGCAGGTTAATGTCGTCCTTGTCCCATTCGATGACCGTCCGATCTTTCATGGCGGCGTTTTCGATGGGCACGATTTCGCAGAGAGGAGTTTGCGAGATCACCAACCCGCCAACGTGCTGGCTCAGGTGGCGGGGAAAGCCGAGGAGCTCGGCCGTGAGATGAATCAACAGCTTGACGGTGTGATCAGTGGGATCGATGCCGGCTTCGCGAAGCTGCGCGTCGTCAAGCGTGCCGCGATGCCACCAATCCAGTTTGCCGGCGAGTTGTTCGATCAAGTCCAGCCCGAGACCCATCGCTTTTCCCACGTCGCGCACCGCCGATCGGCCGCGGTAGGTGATGACGACAGCGGTCATCCCCGCCCGCTCTCGGCCGTATTTTTCGTAGACGTATTGGATGACCTCTTCGCGCCGCTCGTGCTCGAAGTCGATGTCGATGTCGGGCGGCTCGGTGCGCGCGGCGCTGGTGAAGCGCTCGAACACGAGCTGGAACCTGGCCGGGTCCACCGATGTGATGCCGAGGCAGTAGCACACCGCCGAGTTGGCCGCCGATCCTCGACCTTGGCAGAGGATCTTCTGTGATCTGGCGAAGTGAACCAGGTCGTGAACGGTGAGAAAGTACGGCTCGTACTTGGATCCTTGGATAAAGGCGAGCTCTTTCTCGATCAGCTCGCGCACCGCGCCGGGAATGCCCGCAGGATATCGTCCCGTCGCCCCGGCGTAGGTCAGCGCGCGCAGGTGCTCCGTCATCGACTTGCCAGGTGGCACGACCTCGTGAGGGTATTCGTACTGGAGTTCATTCATCCGGAATGTGCACCGATCGGCGATCTCCAACCCCCGCTGGATCGCCTGAGGCAGATCGGCGAACAGCCGGTGCATCTGCTCCGGCGATTTCAGGTACCGCTCGCCATTGGGAAACAGCTTGAAGCCGGCGTCGTGCACCGTACACCCGTGGCGGACGCAGGTGAGCACATCCTGGAGCGGGCGGCGCGAGGGGTCGTGGTAATGCACCCCGTTCGTCGCCAGCAGCGGGACGCCGAACTGCCGGCCGAGGCTGATCGCGTTGCGGACGCGAGATTCGTCATCACCGCCATAGACGCGGCTGACGACGATCGAGAGGTGCTCCGGCCCGAGCGCATCGCGCAGGTCTGGCATGATCCGCGTCGTGTGCATGAAGGGCTTGGAGGGCACGACGCCGGCAAGGAGGCCGCCAGGGTTGTTGATCAACTCGTAGACCGAGAGCGAGCACTGCCCCTTCTCCGCGCTGCGCCGGCCGAGCGTAAGGAGGCGGCAGAGCCTCGCGTAAGCGGGGCGGTCGGGTGCCCAGACGATCACGTCGGGACCGTCGGTGAACTGTAATCGCGCGCCGATGACGAGCTTCGGCGCCCAGCCGACCTTCGTGATCTGCTGGTGCGCGTCGAACATCCGCACAGCGCCTGCGAGCGAGTTGATGTCGGTGACGGCGATCGCGCGGTGGCCCAGCCGCGCGGCCTGGAGCACCAGCTCATCCGGATGGGATGCGCCGTGGAGGAACGAGAAGTTCGTCGTGACGTCGAGCTCCGCGTAGGGCACGTCGGACGGCGCGAACGTCTCGGCCGGCGGCTCGGGAACGGGGCGAATCTTTTCCTGCGGGCTTTCAGGCATACATTTTGTTCCCTCTCCCCGGTACTCCGGGGAGAGGGCTAGGGAGAGGGGGCAGGACGCGCTCGATGTCGAACGTCGCTCGACGTGGCGCGCCGTTCGCCCCTCTCCCCGGCGTACCGGGGAGAGGGAGTAAGAGTTAGAACGTCCCGTGCAAAAACCAGCGGCGCGATTCGTTGACGCGGAAGACCCAGAATCGTTTTCCGTCGGTGTCTTCCACGTCGAAGTAGTCGCGCGTCCGATGGTGGCCGCGCCACCATTCGCCGGCGATGCGCTCAGGGCCGATGGCGTGGGTGAGCTGGTGCACGTCGCGCCCATTGCGGAATTGGATCGGCCGGCCGTCGTGGGCCGCGAAAGGGTTGACCGTCACGCCGATCTCCACTGGCTCGGGCAGCAGTTGCAGCGGACGGTGGATCTGTTCCTCTTCGTGGCTTGGGCGTCTCGCCCGAGCTTCTCTTTCAGGAACTCGGGCAAGATGCCCAAGCCACAGAAAGGCGCGCTCGGGGATGTGCGACTCAATCAACTTGGGTTGCACCAACGCCGTTTCACCGAGCTTGGCACACAACCGCGCAACGAGGTGATCCAACTCGGCCTGCCCGGCCAATTCGTCCTCGGTGTACGAAGTCTGGTCTTCGCTGATCCGCTCGAAGATGGGAACGCGGAGGGTGACGCCGATGAACTCGATGTCGGCCTCCAGCGTTTCCATCGCGAGCCGGAGCAGGTCGAACAGGTTCACGACGTTCCGCGACGGACGCGAGAGCAGGATCGTCTTGACGATCTTCGGCGTATACGCCCTGCGGAACTCGACCTCGATCTGCCGCGCGCCGCAGCCGCGCTTGAGCAGGTCGGCGGCGATCGGGCGAAGCAACTCCTTGAAGACGATCCAGATCGCTTCGAGCGATTCGACGACGCCGTCGAACTCCATCGACGCCTCGACCGGCGTGAAGTGTCGCAGGGGGACGAGGGGCTCGGCGAATTGCCCCAGCGCCTGGTCGAGGCGCATGAGGAGGGTGGGGCCGAAGCGCGCAGGGAGCGCGTTGCGCGGAAGTTTCAGCACGTGGCCGATCGTCTCGAGGCCGAGGTGGTGGAGGGATTGGAGGACGTCGTCGCTCAGCCGCAAAGCGGCGACGGGGAGGTCGCTGAGCGTGGCGCGAAGTTGATCGTCGGGGACGATTGCGCCGGATTTACCGAAGGACGCGACGGCCCACGCGGCGCCGGGCGTCGAGGCGACGGCGACGGTGGCGGAGAGGCATAGTCGCGTCAGCGATTCGATGACTTGTCGGACGATGTTGTCAAACCCGCCGAAGACGCGGTTGCAGCCGGTGATGTCGAGGTAGATGGCGTGAACATCGGGTGATTCCTCTCCCTCTCCCCGGAGTACCGGTGAGAGGGAGTGCGACCACCGGCGTGAAACGCATCATCCAGCGCGCGAGCGCTTCAAGACCCCTCGCGTCGCGCGCGGGATCGTGGTCTTCGTGCATGAGGGTCGGGCACAGCGCCTTGGCCTCCGTCAGCGTCATGCCGATGCGGATGCCGAACGCGATCGCTTCGTCCGATGCCGCGACGACGAGCTGGCGGCTGGCGACCGTGCGGATCAGGACCAGCGGCGGGTAAACCGTGGCTTGGGCGTCCCGCCCGAGCTTTATTGTCGAAAACTCGGGCGAGACGCCCAAGCCACGAGAAATCGGCGGCGGGACGGGCTTCATGGAGGACGCACCCGGCGCGCGGACGCTGGGCGTCATGCAGACGCCGCGGGAGATGTTGAGCATCTTCGCGCGGGTGAGGATGCGGCCGCCCGCTTCACTTGTAGGGGCGACGCCTGCGTCGCGGTCGTTCCGTAGGGGCGAAGCTTGTCTTCGCCCTGGCCCGGACGCGCGACGGGTGAACACGAGGTTCGCCCCTACTGGAGATGAGTCTTCACGCGCTGGCGCGTTGCGGCGTTGTCGTTGTCGTCGCAGCCGGTCGATCGGCCAGTTTCGCAGTCGCACGCACAGAATGTGTTTCACGGCAGCACTCCAGAAAGACGGTTTCCCCGACGCGTCCTCCGTGACCGTGAACGAGTTGGATCTTCCAACGCTGCACCAACCGCTCGCCCGGCGCCGGCGCGACCAGCCAGCGCGTCGTCGCGGCGTAGTGCATCGATCGCTTGCCGACCGGTCGCAGCAGCAGCCCGACGCTGCCGCCGTGCTCGGC
>JBAUGM010000393.1:0-5136 GCA_049679725.1 Tepidisphaeraceae bacterium | reverse complement strand
GGGCGTCCGTCGCACCGGCTTGGGCGGCGGCGGCGGAACGGGTCGCCTCTGCTGCTGCGGCAACGGCGGCGGCAAGGGTGGAACCCGTGGTGGACTCGGCGGCAACAACACGTCCGGAAACCGCTGCGCAATCCCCTCCGCGATCCGCCGCTGAGCCGGCCGGTCCCCCGGCCGATTCACCCGCTGCCGCTGCGGCGACGGTTGTTGCTGCTGCCCATACCGAATCGACCGCTCCATCTCCTCCCGCGCGCGCTGCCGTTTCGCCTCCTGCTGCTTCTTGTTCACCCACGAAACCACCGCGCTCAGCACCCAGATGAGAAAGAAGATCACCCCGAAGATGATCTTCGGCAGATCAACGTCGCTGTCGGCGAGGATGGATGAGGAGAAGTTCAAATCTCAAATCCTAACGGCGATGATACGCGCGCCGTCATCCTGAGGTACTCCGAAGGATCTCGATCTTCGAGAACACTTCTTGAGCCCGAGATCCTTCGGAGGACCTCAGGATGACGGGCGCGCGCCAACGGTAACGGGTGCGGCGCGCGGCTACGTCTTCGCCCCATCCCCCGGTTTGCCGATCGCCTCGCGCATCGTCGTGTCCGCCTGGATGTTCCGCAGCTTGTAGTAATCCATCACCCCGAAGTTCCCGCCGCGCAGCGCATCGGCCATGGCGCGCGGCACTTCCGCCTCGGCCAGCACCACCAGCGCCCGGTTTTCCGCCTGCTTGGCGACGTTCTCCTGCTCCTGCGCGATGGCCAGCGCCCGGCGCTTCTCCGCCTCCGCCTGGAAGCGGCGCTTGTCGGACTCGGCCTGGTCGGCCTGGAGCTTGGCGCCGATGTTCTCGCCGACGTCGATGTCCGCGATGTCGATCGAGAGGATCTCGAACGCCGTGTTCGCGTCCAGGCCCTTCGCCAGCACCGCCTTGGAAATGTGGTCCGGGTTCTCCAGCACGTCCTTGTAGTCCACGGCCGAGCCGATGGCGGTGACGATGCCCTCGCCGACGCGGGCGATGATCGTCTCCTCCGTGGCGCCGCCGACGAGGCTCTTGATGTTCGTGCGGACGGTGACGCGCGCCTTCACGCGCAGCTGAATCCCGTCCTTGCTGACCGCGTCGATCGTCTGCCGGCCGAGCACGGGGTTGGGCACGTCGATGACCTTGGGGTTCACGCTGGTCTGCACGGCGTCGAGGATGTCGCGCCCGGCCAGGTCGATCGCCGTCGCCGTTTTCCATGACAGGTCGATGTTCGCCTTGTTGGCCGCGATCATGGCGTTGATCACGCGCTGCACGTCGCCGCCGGCGAGCACGTGCGACTCCATCTCCGGCGTGGAGACGTCGATGCCGGCGCGACTCGCCTGGATGCGCGAGTTCACGATGGCGGTGGCGTTCACCTTCCGCAGCCGCATGCCGATCAGGTCGAGCAGGCTGACGCGCGCGCCGCTGACCAGCGCCCGCACGTACAACCCGATGAACTGGAACAGCACCGCGAAGAGAATCAGCAGGATCAGCAGGATGAAAAGCGTGATGCCGATCGTGACCGGGTTCCAGGAGTCGCTTTGTGCGAGAATGTTCATTTTCCGTCCCTTCGAGGATTGTTCGTTCTCAGACTACCCGAACCGTCGGCCGGTTGTTGGTCAGCGCGACCACTTTCACCGCGCGACCCGGGTCGATCATGCCGTGTTCGGAGATCGCTTCGACCCGGCCGCGCTCGAACTCGCACATGCCCATCGGGCGCAGCTCGCTGATGGTCATGCCCGTCTCCCCGATGCGCACGAGCGACTCGGGGATCGCGTCGATCACCGGCGGCAGCACGACGCGCCGCCCGATCGGCGTCTTCGGCCAGATCTTTGCCGTCAGCGCGCCGGCGAACGGCGTGGCGATCGTGGTTGCGAGAAAGACGGTCGTGCCGAGCCAGAAGCCGATCAAGTAGCACGTCACGATCCCCGCCACGATGCCAAGCCCGCCGAGGATGCCGAGCAGGCCGTGCGTGGGGAGCAACAGCTCCCCGAGCAGCAGGGCGATGCCGACGCCGAACAGGAGGATGGCGAGTTGGGGGTAGGGCATCGGCGTTAAACCTCGCGCACCTTGCTTCGGCCTTGTCATCCTGAGGTACTCCGAAGGATCTAGCCGGAGAGGAGGGGCCCTCACATTCGTCGCTAGATCCTTCGGAGTACCTCAGGATGACACATGACGCACGACGATCCGATTCCCCGCGACTTCGCGGATGATAAGCCGTTCGCCCGCCTTCACGAACCCGCTGTCGCTGACGACCGCCGTCAGGTTGCCGCTCGATTCGAGCCGCGCCGTTCCGCCGGGGCGGAGATCGGTCACCGCCGTCGCGCCATCGCCGACGGCGGCGATGTATTCCTCGTCTGAGGTCATCATCGTCGCCGCGCCCGCTTCCGCGCCGCCCGCGCCCGTCGTCAGGATCAGTTTGTTGAAGTACGGCATCCGCGGCAGGTACTTGTTGAGCCAGAACCAGAGCAGCAGCGAACAGAGCATCCCGCCGGTGACGATGAACAACCCCTGCTTCAGCCCGTCCCAGGTCCCGCTCATCTTCGGCAGCCAGCCGGGGATGCCCGTCGGCTCGCTGCCGACGAAGGTCAGCGTCAGGCCGCAGAGGAACAGGATGATCCCGGTGATGCCGGGCAGCCCGAAGCCGGGGATGACGAACAGCTCCAACGCGATCAGCACGAGGCCGACGATGATCGCCAGCACTTCCCACCACTGTGCGTAGCCGGTGAGCATCGGGACGCCGACGAGGATGCCGAGCGATGAGAGCGCCAGCACCTCGGGAAACCCGTGCCCCGGCGCGTGCAGGGCGGCGTAGAGGCTCTGCATGAACACGAGCATGAGCACGAAGCGCACGATGCCGTTGTCGAGCCAGCTAATGAGTTTCTCGCCGCCGCTGGGGACCAGCGTGCCGACGACGTTCAGGCCGCGCTCCGACGCCAGCGCGTCAGCCGACGATGCGATGCCCCTCGCGAGTCCGAGCTTCATCGCGAGGTCAGTGCTGACGGTGAGCAGCGTGTCGCCCGCGTCGATCGGATCACGCACGCCTTCCACCGGCTTCCACCCGTCGCCGGTGAGCTTCTTGTACTGCTCTTCGTTGACGAACTTGCGCTCGCCCTCCGCGTTCTCGATCCAGTGGACGGCCCGCCCGACCTGCACCATCGCCTGCGTGAGCTGCGGCTCGTAACCATTCTTGACGGCGCTTTCGTAGAAATCTTCGAGGATCGGGCTCTCGGCCTTGGCGCGCTCGGCGTCGCCGAGCGGCTGGAGGCCGCCGCCGGGCGCGATGGTGATCGGCGCGGCGTCGCCCAGCAGGGCGCTGTTCGCCATGACGATCTCGTCCGCCGCCAGCGCGATCATCGCGCCGGCGGAGATCGCCTTTTCGCCGACGTACGCGACGATGTGCAGGTCGTCCTGCTGCTTGAGGAAGCGCGAGATGTCGAGCCCCGCGGTGACGAGGCCGCCGTAGGTGTTGACGTCGAGGATGATGGTCGTCGCGCCCAGCCGCCGGGCTTCCTTGAACCGGCGGAACAGCGCGTCGCGGTTGTAGTCGTCGATCTGGCCGCTCAATCGAATGATGACAGCCGAGGGGTTGGATGGGGCGGTGGCGGGGGAGGATGCGGGGGCCGACGTCTGCCCGCGCACCGCCCCGGCGATCATCAGCGTGACCACCGCGATCAGCAGAAAATTCGTCAGCGAGCGCCCACCCATACGACGGTATTTTATGATGGGAGAGGGCGAACTGTAAGGAGATGCGGCGTTATAAGCGGCGACGATGTTTTGACCTGCATTCAACTCCCTCTCCCCGGTACTCCGGGGAGAGGGTAGGGAGAGGGCGAGCGGTGCGGTGCATCGGAAACCGGACGAGTCAGGAGTGGCGCGGATCGGCGCGTCAAACGGTGCTCGACATCGTGCGCACCTTCCCCTCTCCCCCGCGCTCTCCCCGGAGTACCGGGGAGAGGGAGAGTGATGCTTGAGATGGACGATGGCGATTGAACTTCCCAACTCCGCATTCGCGACCGTCGCGCCGCTCTTCGCCGCCGTGCCGCAGGACCAGACGTTCATCCGCGCCGCCATGCGCGATCCGAACACCCGCCTCCTCGTCGACGATCCCGTCGATCCGTCCGTCGCCCTGCTCTGGCCGGCGGTGGGGAACGTCGCGTTCCTCGCCGGCCGTCGTCCGCCGCGCAACGGCGCGCTTGCCGACGTCGTCCAACTGCTGCTCTCGTTCGGCGCGGGAAACGGTTCCTGGCTGCGACTCGCGATGCCGTTTCCCGAGTGGTCGACGGCCCTGAGCAGCGCGCTCGGCCACGCGTTCGCGCCCCGCGAGCGGCGTTCGTACACGTTCGCTGACCAGAACGGGCTGGAGCGCTGCGCGTCGATCCCACTCGCGGGCTACCGCATCCGGCCGATGGACGAGCCGCTCGCGCGCGACGTCGCCGCGGATGCCGATCCGGAGATCGCCCACCACTGGCCGGATTTCCGCGGGTTCGTCGAGCGCGGCGTCGGCTTCTGCGCCGTCGAATCGAGCACCGGCCGCGCCGTCAGCGCCGCGTGGTCGGTGCACGATCCGGTCGACCTCGTCGAGATTGGCGCAGGCACCTCCGAGGCTCACCGCGGCCGCGGGCTGTCGCCGGCGACGGCGGGGCGACTCGTAGCGCACTGCCACGCGCGCGGGCTCGACCCGCGCTGGAGCACCGACTTCGACAACCTCGCCAGCCGCCGCGTCGCGGCGAAGGTCGGCTTCGGCAACGTGATCGAGCACGACTGGCCGCTGTACACGCCGTTCAACGCCCATCGGCGCTCGATCGACGTGCCGGATGAAACCACGCGCGACTACCACGGCCGCTACACCGCGAATGGAACGACGATCACGATCGCCCACGACGGACGCGCGCTTCGCTTCTTCGACCAGCTCGGCCAAACACTCACTCTCGCCGCCGAGAGCGAGACGCACTTCTTCCTCCGCGAGGTCTCCATCCAGCTCACCTTCACGCGCGGCTCCGACGGGCGCGTCGACGGCTTCACCCGCCACCAGGGCGGCAAGGCGTACCGGATGGAGCGGTTGCCCGACGATCCGTAAGAGCTCGTCGAACCGTGCGCGAAAGTCGTGGCAATCGCGCAACGGT
>JBAUGM010000392.1:0-4952 GCA_049679725.1 Tepidisphaeraceae bacterium | reverse complement strand
CCCTCTCCCCTGCCCTCTCCCCGGAGTACCGGGGAGAGGGAGAGAAGGCTACTGCGCGCGACCGAACCGATCCTCCGCGATCTTCCAATTGATCACGTTCCACCACGCACCGATGTAGTCGGGGCGCTTGTTCTGATACTTCAGGTAGTACGCGTGCTCCCACACGTCGAGCCCGATGATGGGAAACGCGCCATCCATGAGGGGTGAGTCCTGGTTGGCGGTCGAGATCACCTCGATGTTCTGACCCTTCTTGATGAGCCACGCCCAGCCGGAGCCGAAGCGCGTCGTCGCGGCGGTCGTGAACGCTTCCTTGAACTTGTCGAACGAGCCGAACTTCGCGTTGATCGCCTCGGCCAGCTTCCCGACCGGCTGCGCGCCCGGCTTGCCGGCGGGGTTGAGGATCTCCCAGAACAGGTTGTGGTTGTGGATCCCCCCGCCGTTGTTGCGGACGGCGGTCTTGATCTCGTCCTTCACCATCGCGCAGTTGTTGGCGAGGACTTCGTGCAGCGGCTTGCCGTCCAGCTCGGGCTGCTTGGCGATGGCGGCGTTGTAGTTGTTGACGTACGCCTGGTGGTGCTTGTCGTGGTGGATCTCCATCGTCTGCTTGTCAATGTGCGGCTCGAGCGCATCGGACGGGAACGGCAACGGGGCGAGGGTAGCGGGCATGATTGGGCTCCTTTTCCTGTGGTTGACTTGTGCGTCGGGCCTGACCGATCGCGGTTCGGAAGGGTATACGCGCTGATTTTGACAATCAACCGGGTTGGAGGGTTGGACCGCGCATCGCGTCGTTCGCGCAGGGGACGGCGCGATATCGTTCACGCGGGGGGATGCGATTCGCGCGACATCGCCGTGGGCGCCGCCGTGGGGTCGGTCGACGTCGCTTCTCCGCCACCATGCCGTTGCTGGATCTTCTCCGCCACTTTCTCCAGCGCGACGTCGGACAGCTTCGGCTTGTCGGCCTTCTTGCGCAGCCAGAGCCACAGCACGACCCCGCCCACCACGATGATCACGCCGCCGATCACCCAGTGCTCGACGCCCTTGATCCTCTCGCGCATCTCCGCGACGGAGCCGAGCTTTTTGCCCGCCCAGTAGCCCAGCGCGACGAAGAGCCCGCCGCTGACGATCGCGGCCAAGCCGTCGGCGATGACGAACTTGAGGAAGTTGAACCGCGTCGCCCCCGCCGCCACCACCATCGCACCGCGGATGCCCGCGAACATCCGGCCGATGCCGACAACCCACGTCCCGTGGTTCTCGAACAACTGCTCGGCGCGCAGGATCCGCTCCTTCGTCAGGTGCTTGCCGACGAACGGCACGCGCGTGATCTCAAGCCCGTAGCGCCGGCCGAAGTAGTAGAGCACGCAGTCCCCGCCGATGATCCCGAGCCAGGCGACGACGCAGGCGATGACCAGGTTCATCTTCCCCTGCGCGACGAAGTACCCCGCCAGCAGCAGCGGGATGTCCTCCGGCAGCGGCAACCCCAGCCCGCACGCGAAGAGCAACCCGAAGAGGATGAAGTATCCACCCCATTCGAACCAACCTTCGACTTGTTCGGGGCTGAAGACGGCCAACCAATCCATGACACCCATCCGAATCCGCTCAAACCGCGACGCGCGACAGACTTCGCGCGGCCCGGCATTATGGGTCAGCCATCGCGACTTGTCATCCTGAGGTACTCCGAAGGATCTAGCTGGAGCGAGCGGGCCCTCTCTTTCGTGGCTGGATCCTTCGAAGTCCCTCAGGATGACGTGTGGTGAGGCGTTCGTCGGTTCGTCTGACTCAGGCCATCTTGTTCCCACACTGGCAGACGAAAGGCTTCTGCTGATGCGGGCGGATCGACGAGGGTTTCTTCACCTCAATCGCACAGCCGCAGCGGGCGCAAGTGAAGCGATCGCCCGCCTTCGTGCCGGTTGGGGCCGGCGCGTCGAGTTCGGAGACCTCGCCGCCGTCGACGTCGGTCACGTCGGCCCTGCGGTCCATCGCGAGGTTCGCCAGCTTGTCCGCCAGCGCGTTCTTGCCGCGCAGGTTGTGCTCGATCTTCGCCGTGTCGAACTGGGCGAGCAGGTCCTGCGCTTCCGCGTAGAGCGGCTTCATGTCCGGATGCTTCACGCGATATTCGCCCTTCATCTGCTTGATGACCAGTTCGCTGTCGCCGCGGATGAGAATCCTTGTCGCGCCGAGCTTCAGCGCTTCCTGCATGGCGGTGATGAGCGCGCGGTACTCGGCGACGTTGTTCGTCGCCTTACCGATGAAGCGACCGAGGGTGACCAGAGGCGTTCCGTCGGAGGCGCTGACGACGACGCCGATGCCCGCGGGACCGGGGTTGCCGCGGGAGCCGCCGTCGAACTGGAGGGTGAGGGTTTCGTTCATTTGGGTCGATCCGCGCACGCGTTGCGTGCGGGCTGCTTGAGTTTTCCGTTTGGGTCAGGTGTAGAGGTAGAGACCGCGTTCGGGGGACCATTTCCATCCGGGATGATCGGGGAGGTAGGTGCTGACGGGATCCTCCTTCGCATTTCGACGATATCGATCAGCCATCTCCGGATCAGGAGGGAGAATGCCTTGTCCACGATGCGTGTACCCCCGACGTCGATCGGGGAGCCAACTCAAATACGCGTGGTACGTAAAGAGATAGCAAGGCACGAGGAAGAATGGTCCCCTTTCAGCAGCCCGCGGTCAACGACCGCGCGGACCGTTCGACGTAGAACCGCGCTCCCCTACAATCTTCAGGTATGTGGGACCGATTCCCTCCGCGAATGCGAAAGGCGATCACGACGGCGCTCGAGCTCGCCGGTCGCGACGGCGCTGAGGAAGCCTCCGTCGAGCACCTGCTCCGTGCGATCACGCAGGACTCCACCGGCGCCGCGGCCTTCATGTTCGAGCAGTCCGGCATCGCGCCGGCGGCGCTCTCCGAGCGGCTCACGATCAGATCTGACGCCGGCCCGCGCCCGGAGCGGGCAACGCGGTTCTCATCGGCCGCGATGCACGTGCTCGACGTCGCCGTCGCGGAGGCACAGCGTCGCGGCGACCGGCACGTGGGGACGGAGCACGTCGCCCTCGCACTAACACAGACGAACGGCGGCGTCTCGTCGGCGGCGCTGAAGGAACTCGGCTTCACCCACGATCGCGGCGACGCGGCGCTGCGCACCTGGCACCGCCGCGGGATGCCACGGCAGCGGACGAAGCTCGGCGCCGCGATCTTCGCGACGCCGGTATTGCGGACGATCGCGCACCCCATCGAGCGCATCGCGCACTACGGCGCGATGGGTTGGCACGTCTACGTCGGCAAGAGCCTCGGCCATCCGCGGTTCGTCACCGATCCCTACCCGCTCTACAGAAAGCTGCGCGAGACGCAGCCCGTTCGGAAAGACCCGATCGCGCCGGTGTGGGTCATCATGAGCTATGCCGAGACGATGACGATGCTGCGTGACCCGCGGTTCAGGAAGGACCCGTTCGCCGCCGAGCGGTTGCCGCCGGTGGCGCGGGAGCAGCTGGCGGTATCCGACGCGGCCGCGGGGCGGGCGTCGGCGGAGATGGTGTCGATGCTCTTCCTCGACCCGCCGGAGCACACGCGCGTCCGCGGGATCTTCACGAAGGCGTTCACGCCGCGGCGGCTCGAAGCGATGCGCACGCGCATCCAGCAGATCACCGACCAGCGCCTGGAACGCGCGGAAACCAGCAGCATCGACGGCACGATCGAGCTGATCCGCGACCTCGCCTATCCGCTGCCGGTAACGGTGATCGCGGAGATGCTCGGCTTCCCGCCGGAGGATTACGAGCGGATCAAGAAGTGGTCGGACGAGATGGCCGAAGCGCTGACGCTCAACCCGCCGGCCGACGCACAAGCCCGTGCCTATCGCGCGCGGCAGGAGATTCGGGAATACTTCAACGCCATCGCCGCGCGTCTCAAGGAGACGCCCGGCGACAACCTGATCTCCGCCCTGCTCACCGGCGAGGCATACGGCGAGCGCGGCGAACGCCTTCATCCCGACGAGCTCTTCGCCAACTGCATCCTTCTCCTGGCCGCCGGACATGAGACGACGACGAATCTCATCGGCAACGGCGTGCTCGCCTTGCTGCAGAATCCCGATCAACTGCGCGACCTGCGCGAGCACAAGGACGAGCTGATCGCCAGCGCGGTGGATGAACTGCTCCGCTACGACTCGCCGGTGCAGTGGACCAGTCGCGTGACGGGGGAGACGGTGACGATGGCGGGGAAGGAGATCGAGCGCGGGCAGATCCTGCTCGCCTCGGTGGGGGCGGCGAACCGCGATCCCGCCGTGTTCCCCGATCCGGATCGCCTCGACATCCGCCGGAAGGACAACCGCCACCTGTCGTTCGGCGCGGGCGGTCATTTCTGCCTCGGGGCGGCGCTGGCGCGCATGGAGGCGGAGACCGCCATCGGCACGCTGATCACGCGGTATCCGAAGCTTCAATTGGCGACGAAGAAGCTGCGCTGGCGGAAGGGGCTGACGTTCCGCGGGGTGCACGAGTTGCCGTTGAGGATTCGGTAGCTGCCCATCGCGCGCCGCATCGCGACACCGTCCGCGCCGGCATCGCGACACCGTCGCGCGCGCGCCGCATCGCGAAACACGTCATCCTGAGGCGAGTTTTACGAGCTGAAGGATCTCGGGCTCGCGAGCACTCTTTGACCCCGAGATCCCTCGGGTCGCCAAGGCTCCCGTCGGGATGACGTGGCTCGTCGGTCGCTCCGTCGTCCGGTCGCTCGCTCGTTCGCGCCAGCCGGTCGTTCGCGCCGACCGGACTTGCTTACGGAATCACGATCTGCGTCCCCGGCTTCATCAGGTCGGGGTTGAGGCCGGGGTTGGCGTTGATGATGCGTTCGTACTTCGTGCCGTCGCCGTAGAACTGCTTGGAGATGTTCCACAGGTTGTCGCCCGGGCGGATCGTGTACTTGCGATCGCCGGCGGCGGCGGATTGCGGCGCGGGACGGGGCG
>JBAUGM010000391.1:0-3329 GCA_049679725.1 Tepidisphaeraceae bacterium | reverse complement strand
GCGCGGCCGAGGTGCGGCGCGGGCGCAATCCCGCGCCGCGACCCGCGGTGATCTCCACGATCTCCCGCCGGCGCAGGCCGAGCATGTAACGCGTGTGGTACGTCCGCGTGTGCAGGATCACCGCGTCGTGACCCATCACCGACTTCACCTGGCCGAGCGCTTCGGCCATGGTGGACGCCTTGAAGGTTTGAAGATTCATAACAAAACCGAAGGATGAGGGATGAAGAATGAAGGATGAAGCAGCGGGGACCGTCCGCGCGTCTTATCCTTCATCCTTCATCCTTCCGCCTTCATCCTTATTCCGTTCACCCGTTCATCCCCACCAATCCAACCGCCTCCACCGCCACTTCCGGAACGATTTCGTTGTAGGCGAGCACCGCGACCTGCGGCAGGCTCGACTCGATCATCCGCCGCACGGCGCCGCGAATCTGCGGGCTGCACAGGATGACGGCCGAGCGCCCGGTCTGCGTCAGCTCACCGGCTTTCTCGTTGATCTGGTGAACGATCTGCTGCTGAGTCTGCGGCGGCATCGTGTTCGTCGTGCCGCGCTCCGAGCGCTCCAGGTGCCCGTTGATCAGCTCTTCCAATGCGGGGTCGAGCGTCAGGCACCACAAGCGATCGCGGTCGTCGACGTACTGCTTGCAGATCGTGCGCGAGAGCGCGTTGCGGACGTACTCGGTGAGCACGTCGAGGTCTTTCGTGCGCGTCGCGAAGTCGCCGAGCGTCTCGATGATCGTCTCGAGGTCGCGGACGGGGACGCGCTCGCGGAGCAGGTTCTGCATGACCTTCTGCAGCTCGCCGGGCTTCAGCACCGTCGGGATGACTTCCTCGATCAGGGCCGGCACGCGCGCCTTGAGGTTGTCGATCAGGTTTTTCACTTCCTGCCGTGTGAGCAGCTCGTACGCGTGACCCTTGATCAGCTCCGTGAGGTGCGTCGCGAGGACGGCGGGCGCTTCGACGACGGTGTAGTTGAGCAGCTCCGCCTGGGCGCGCTCCGATTCGGTGATCCAGTAGGCGGGCAGGCCGAACGCCGGCTCGGTCGTGAGCTCGCCGCCGGGGACGGGGCCGGACGTGGCGCCGTTGTCCATGGCGAGGAACTGCTCGGGGTACGTCACGCCGCGGCCGATCGTCTGGCCCTTGATCTTGACGAGGTAATCGTTCGCGCCGAGCTGCATGTTGTCGCGGATGCGCAGCGGCGGGACGATGATGCCCAGGTCCACCGCGATCTGCCGGCGAATGAGGCTGATGCGGTCGAGCAGGTCCCCGCCCTTGGCGGTGTCGACGAGGCGAACGAGGCCGTAGCCGACCTCCAGCTCCATCGTGTCGAGGTCGAGCAACTTCTCGACCTTCTCCGGCTCCTTCGCGGCCGACGCGGCCTTGGCGCTCTCCTTATCCGCGGCTGCCTTCGTGGCGCGGTTCTCGTTGCGCGTCAACGTGTACGCGAGCCCCGCGCAGCACATCCCGAGGATGAGCAGCGGCGGCTTCGGGAGCCCCGTGAACGCCAGGAGCATGAGGAACGCGGCGGCGACGATCAGCGCCTTGGGCTTGGCGAACATCTGCCCGAGCATCTCGTCGCCGAGGTTCGACTTGCTGCTCGTGCGCGTGACGATCAACCCCGCTCCGAGCGACACGATGAACGCGGGCACCTGGCTTACGAGGCCGTCGCCGATCGTCAGCCGCGTGTACAGGCCGAGGCACTCCATCAGCTCCCAGTCGTGCTCGACCATGCCGACGTACAGCCCGCCGAGGATGTTCACGATGGTGATGACGATGCCGGCGATCGCGTCGCCGCGGACGAACTTCGACGCACCGTCCATGGCCCCGTAGAAGTCCGCCTCCTGCGAGATCGCCTCACGGCGGCGGCGGGCCTCGGGCTCGGTGATATTGCCGGAGTTCAGGTCGGCGTCGATCGCCATCTGCTTGCCGGGCATCGCGTCCAACGTGAAGCGGGCGGCGACTTCCGAGATGCGCGTGCCGCCCTTGGTGATCACGACGAACTGAATCACGAAGATGATGATGAAGATGATCACGCCGACGGCGAGCGAGTTGCCCGTGACGAAGTTGCTGAACGCCAACACGACCTCGCCGGCCGAGTGCATCGCCTCCTCGGGCGTGCCGCTGGCGGTGAGGATCAGCCGGGTCGTCGCGACGTTCAGCACGAGTCGGAAGAGGGTCACCGCCAGCAGAAGCGAGGGGAAGACGGCAAATTCCAGCGGGCTCTGCACGTAGATCGTCGTGACCAGCACGATGACCGACAGGGTGATGTTCAGCACGAGCAGCAGGTCGAGGATCGCCGTGGGCAACGGGATCAGCAGCACCATCAGCAGGCTGACGAATGCAAACGGGAAGATCATGCCCTTGTTGGCCTGGATCTTCGCGAAGAACGGGTTGGCTGCTACTGCAGTTGCCATGATAGCTGTCAGCTCTCAGCGTTCAGCCATCAGCCAGAGAAACGATCTGCCTTGTCTGGCTGACCGCTGATCGCTGATCGCTGAACGCTCCGTTACACTGCCTGCCTCCGTTGTGCCCTTCCACTTAACTCGTACACATAGGCCAGAATCTCGGCGACGGCGGCGTAGAACTGTTCGGGGATTTCCTGTCCGACGTCGCAGAGCTTGTAGAGCGCGCGGGCGAGCGGCTTGCGCTCGAGGATCGGCACGCCGGCCGCGATCGCGATCTCGCGGATGCGCGCGGCCATGAACCCCTGGCCCTTGGCGATCACGCGCGGGGCGTGCATGGCGGTGTTGTCGTACTTGAGCGCGACGGCGAACTCCGTCGGGTTCGTCACGATCACGTCGGCGGTGGGGACGTCCTTCTTCAGCTTCTGCGTCGCGATCTGAATGGCGATCTGCCGGCGCCGGCCCTTGATCTTCGGGTCGCCTTCCATGCGGCGCATCTCTTCCTTGACTTCCTGCTTGGTCATCTTCAGCTCGCGCTCGATGCGGAAGCGCTGGTACGCGTAATCGATGATCGCCAGGACCAGGAGCAGCACGCCGATGCGGATGCCGATCGAGTAAATGATCTCCGTGCCCAGCCCGAAGATCTGCGAGAAGTTCAGCCCCTGAACCGAAATGATCTGCTCGAGCCTTCCGTGCACCGCGGAGTAGGCGACGCACGTGACAAGCGTCAGCTTCAGGAGGTTCATTCCCAACTGCACGAGCGTCTGCGATTTGCCGAACAGCTTCTTGAGGCCTTTAAGCGGGTTGAGCGCGGCAAGGTTGGGCTGGAGGCGCTTGGTGTTGAGGAAGAAGCCGACCTGAAGGAGGTTGATGACGATTGCGAGGATGACGACGCCGATGAACATCGGCGCCAGCGCCCCGGCGGCCGCG
>JBAUGM010000390.1:0-5861 GCA_049679725.1 Tepidisphaeraceae bacterium | reverse complement strand
CGCCCCTACAGAACTAGTGGCCCGGCGTTTCGGACGGCGCAGGGCTTTCCGACTTCGGCGCATCCGGCTTCGGCGCTGGCTTCGGTTTCTCTTCTGCTTTTGGTGTTGCGGGTGTTGAAGGCGCTGCCGGCGTCGCCGGCTCCTGCTTCGCGCCGGGCTTGCCGCCGACTTCGACTTTCGCGTTCTTGTCGACCGTGATCTGGAACTGGGCCGAACCGCTTGCGACATACTTGAACGGGACCGTCTTCGTCGTCGAATTGACGAACGGCGTCACGTTGCTTCGCCCTGCGCCGATGAGCACTTCGCGGCGCGACGATGGCAAATTCGGCATCGCGGTGCGCCCGATGGCCACGCCGTCGCCCTGGCGGACCATGCGGACGTAGACCGCGTCGTGGCGCACGGCGTTCAGTTCGTTCATCACGGAGAAGATCTCGTCCGCGTTCTCCGCATTGAAGCGGAACGGCTTGGCGGCGGTCTCGTCGGCGAGGAACTGCTGCCAGTCGGAGACGACGAGCTGATACGTCCCATCCGGCAAATCGCGCGGCAGCTCGAAATCGATCGGCAGGAGCGACTCGCCTGCGCGGAAGGGGCGGTACGTGACGTACGCCTTGACGGTTTCGCCCGGGCGGTACTTCAGCCGCGGGACGTTGACCGAAAGGATCGTCGCCTCGCGCGCCTCGGGCGTGACGGTGACCGTCCCGCGCACCGATTTGACGAGCACGCGCTCGAACGGGTTATCCGCGGCCAGCATCATCGGCGCGCCGACCTCGAAGAAGAGCTGCCCGGCGTCGGCATTGACGGCGGTATTGGTCATCCGCATCGACTTGCCGTTGGCGAACTCGCTCGTCAGGTCGTAGTCGAGCGTGTGAAACTGCGGCAGGTCGTGCTCGCCGGCTAGCGCGCCGCTCAGCGCCATCACCGCGAGCAGCGGCGTGAAGCGCGGGTGCAGCGCGGCCTGAAAGTGATACTCCTGGTCCTGCGACCCGTCCGCGTAGACGACGCGCAGCGCGATCGGCACCGTCGGCGCGACGTCGCCGAACGTGCCGGCGACGCCGACGCTGTGGTCCGCGTAGATCGTGCCGCGCGGCTTGGTCATCGTGCCGAGCTTGAAGCTTGTCATGAGGTTCGCGATGACCCCGTCGATCCGGCCCGCGCCCATCGGCAGCGCGACCGGGCCCTCGCTCATGAACTGATGGCCGAAGCCGAAGACGTGCTCGCCGAGGACTTCGGTGCACGTGCCGACGGCGCTCATGTCGATGTCGCCGGTGAGCAGCGGGACGACGAGGCAGGAGCCGGGCTCGATGTCGGCGAAGGGCGTCTTGTCGTCGGCGCGCGCGCGCGAGCCGCCGCCGCTGATTCCGCCGGCCTGGACGGGGACGATGCCGGCCTGCCGGAAGATCGGGCCGAAGTCGCTGAGCAGCTTCGGCGAGACGCCGGAAACCATCATCGGCGTGGCGAGCGGGCGCAGGCGCGACGTCTGGGCGGAGTCATCACCGCCCAACTGCGGGTTGGGCTTCGTGCCACGCCAGGACGCGAACGGGTATCGCGCCGGTGCGGTCTGCTTCTTCGCCCACGGCTTCGGCAGCGCATCGAGCACGTTCCAGGAATGCTTGCCAACTCGCGCGTCCGCGCGGCCGGAGTCCTCCTTGTAACCGGGGACGGGCTGCGTCGCCGGGCGCTCCTGCAGGCGGAGCATGTACTCGATCGGCTGCACGCCGCCAACGGGGTCTTTCATGAGTGGCCAACCGTAGGCGAACGCGCCGATCATGCGGTGCTTGCCGCTGCCGTCGTCGATGAAGACGGGCGAGCCGCTCATCCCCTGGATGCTGCCCGTATGCTCGAGGTTCGCGCCGGAGCAGCGGACGAGGATGACGTCGTGCTTGGGGTTGAAGTTGACGAGGACGGAGAGGATCTCGACGTCGAAGCGCTCGATGGTCGTGCCCTTGAAGACGGACAGCCCGTACCCCTTCATGCCGGGCCGGACCTCGGAGACGGCCATGTGGCGGGCGGGGTCGAAGAGGGCGGGCAGCTTGCGTTCCGCCGGTGCCGCGCCGGCCGGGGCGGTCAGGAGCAGGGCGAGCAGGATGACAAAACGACGCGAACGCATGCGGCAGCACCTCGCGCGCATCGTAGAGCATCGAAAGGCAAAATGGGAGGGCGAGGCCTTCCGCGGGTCGCTCCATTGCGGATCGCGGATTTCGGATTGCGGATTTCAATCCGAAATCCGCATTCCGCAATCCGCAATCTCACACACGCGGAGCCTCGCCCTCCCGGAGCATGTCGCGGAGCATCCGACGACCACGTTTTCATTGACACCATTTTTCGTGCCTGCTAACGTTGCCCGATGCCCGCCGGGGCGGCCTGTGGCCACCGTGTGGGGAACTCCAGTTTCGCTGATCGGGCGCGCCAAGCTGAACCGCGTCGCGCGGCCGGGCCGGTCATCGAAATTCGCGCTCCCCGCTTAGTCGCCCATTCCACTTCTCCTCGCGCGCGGCATCGTGTCTTTTCGTCGTTTGCACGTGATGTCAGTTCGTCGTCCCATTTGCGCGTCGGAGTACCCCCTGTGACCAACGAAGCCCGCGAGCGCGCCGAGCAGATCCTCGGCTACACGTTCAAGAACCCCGACCTCCTCAAGGAGTCGCTCACCCACGCGTCGATCGCCACCAACCGGCTGGCGAGCAACGAGCGCATGGAGTTCCTCGGCGACGCCGTGCTCGACCTGGTCGTGTGCGAGGCGCTGTACCTGAAGTTCCCGCAGTACCTCGAAGGCGACCTGACGAAGGTGAAGTCGGCCGTGGTGTCGCGGCGCACGTGTGCGGAAGTCTCGGTCGAGACGGGGCTCGTCGAGCTGCTCATCATCGGCAAGGGCATCAGCTCGCGCGAGGCGATGCCCAGCTCGCTCGCGGCGGCGGTGTACGAGTCGATCGTGGCGGCGATCTACCTCGACGGCGGGTTCGAGGTGGTCAAGGAATACGTGCTGCGGACGATGACGCCGAAGATCGAGGTGATCGCGTCGAACGCGCACCAGGAGAACTACAAGGCCGTGCTCCAGCAGCACGCGCAGAAGCTGCTGGGCGCGACGCCGATCTACGAGCTGCTCGACGAGAAGGGCCCGGACCACAGCAAGTGCTTCGAGGTGTGCGTGACGGTGGACGGCCGACGCTTCACGAGCGCGTGGGGCCCGAACAAGAAGATGGCGGAGCAGAAGGCGGCGCTGCTCGCGCTGGAAGAGCTGGGCGTGTTCGATCCGAAGGAAGTGGATGAAGCGATCGAGCAGATCGCGGATGAGACGCCGACTGCGTGATCAGGAGTTCAAGAATTCAACGCAAAGATCGCGAAGAACGCGAAGATCGCAAAGAAAAAGATCAGAGATTGTTCTCTTTGCGCTCTTTGCGTTCTTTGTGATCTTTGCGTCAGTCCTTCTTAATGCCCAAGTCTGCGGTCGTGAACAAGCTCTCGAACGTGAACCCCGCCTTCTCGATGTTCTCCCGCGCGCCTTCCAACCGATCGATCACCGCGACGATGCGCTCGATCTTTGCGCCCAAATCCACAAGCGTCTTCGCCGCTTCCAGCACCTGCCCGCCGGTGGTGAGCACGTCTTCGACGATCAGGACGGTTTCGCCTGGGTTCAGGACGCCTTCGACCTGCTTGGCGGTGCCGTAGTCCTTCTTCTGGTTGCGGATGAAGACGATCGGCTTGCCCGACGCCATCCCCGCGGCGGCGGCGAGGGGCACGGCGCCGAGTTCGGCGCCGGCGATGCGGTCGGTCTTGTCCGTCACGCGTTCGGCGAAGAGCTTGCCGAGGGCGGCCAGCACGTCGGGCTGTGTTTCGAAGCGATATTTGTCGAGGTAGTAGTTGCTCTTGCGCCCGCTGCGGAGCGTGAACTCCCCGCGGAGCAGGGCGACGTCGGCGATGCGCTTGGCGAGTTGGTCCCGTGTCATGGCGGAACATGATGGGCGGCGCGGGCGGGACGTCAACAGGCGGGAGTAAGCACGAGATCCGAAGCACACGCTCACGGACGTGCGGTCAATCCGACCCCGCCGCCACGTCGCCCTCGGCCACCGGTTGCATCGCCATCTCCAGCTTCACCCGGTTCACCTTCTGCGGCTCGGCGTCGAGGATCGTGAACCTGATGCCATTGTGCTCGAACGTCGTGCCGGCCTCGGGGATGCGGCCGAGGGTGTTGGAGACGAAGCCGCCGAGGGTGTCGTAGCCGGCGTCGGTGGGGAGGGAGAGGCCGAGCTGGGCGTTCAGCTCGTCGATGTAGATGCGCGCGTCGGCGTCGGCGGTGGAGTCGTCCTGGCGGACGAGCATGGCGGGCTCGATGGGCTCGTGCTCGTCGCTGATGTCGCCGACGAGTTCTTCGAAGATGTCCTCGATCGTGATCAGGCCGGCCGTGCCGCCGTACTCGTCGGAGACGATGGCGATGTGCACCTTCTGCCGGCGGAAGTCCTTGAGCAGGTCGACAAGGGGTTTGGTTTCCGGCACGTAGAACGGCGGGCGCATCATCGCGCGGATGTTGAACGTCTCCGGCGGCTCGCCGAGGTGACGAATGAGGTCGCGCGCGTAGAGGACGCCGACGATGGTGTCGAGACCTCCCTCGTACACCGGGATGCGCGAGTGGCCGCTCTCGGCGATCTTCCCTTTCACGCCTTCGAGTGTGCTCTTCACGTCCAGCGCGTAGATCTCCGGACGCGCGGTCATGATCTGGCCGACCTGCGTGTTGTGGAAGGCGATGACCGACTCGATCATCTGCCGCTCGACTTCGTCGACGACGCCTTCCTTCGTGCCTTCGGCGACGGCGGCGATGATCTCCTGCTCGATTTCCTGCTCGAGCGTTTCCGGCTGATCGCTCCCGCCGCGCGACGCGGCCCGCTCGACCAGCGCGTCCGTCAGGTGCATCAGTTTCGTGACGGGCATCAGGATCGCGCGCAGCCCGTGCAGCATCTCGACGAACAGCGCCACGATCTGCTCGGCGGCGTGGCGCGAGAGGGCGTGCGGGATGGCGACGGAGCAGAAGAGCGTGATGATCCCCGTGACCACGACGGACAGGAGGTACTGAAGGCCCACGCCGTAGTAATCGCGCTCCTGGAACAAGCGCAGCACGCCGATGAGCACGAGGATGTTGGAGAAGAGGCGGAAGACGGCGGTGACGAAGATGAGGTCGCTCGTGTGCTCGAGCGTCGGTCCGGCGTACTCCGCCTTGCCGCGCCGGGTCAGGATGTCGGTGAGCTTCGCGCGGGAGAAGTCACGGAGCGAATACGTCAGCGTGGAGAAGAGCAGCGAGCTCAGCGAGGCCACGACGATGCCCAGGATGGTCAGGGAGGGATGCATCGCGTTTTACCGCGCTCCGATCCGCCGGCGTGGGCGAGGCTTTGGCGCGGGCGAGGCGGCGAAAACGGGCTGAAAACCGAGCTGGGTAAGGATGTCGTCCTCGCGGCGGTGCATGGTGCGGAAGTCCCGGTCGGTTCTATCGTCAAACCCGCACAGGTGCAACATGCCGTGAAGGGCGTAGAGCAGCAGCTCCATGCGCAACTCTATGCCGCGGCTGCGCGCCTGTCGCCGGGCCTCTGGGACGCAGACGACCACCTCGCCGGCGGTCACGTTGCCCTTGGCGTCGTGATCGAGTTCGAAGGTGAGCACGTCGGTGGGGCCGGGGAGGCTCATGAACTGCTGGTGGAGCTGCGACATGCGCGCGTCGTTGACGAGGGCGACGGACAGTTCGCATAGCGCTGGAGACAGGATGGCGTGCGCGCGGCGGAGGCGCGTGCGGAGGAAGGGGACGTACGCGCGCCCGACTGGCGCGGAGATGGAAAGACTAAGCTCCCTCTTCCCGGTACTCCGGGGAGAGGGCGGGGGAG
>JBAUGM010000389.1:0-1550 GCA_049679725.1 Tepidisphaeraceae bacterium | reverse complement strand
AGCGCGACGAGCTCGCCCGCCTGCTCCGCGACCCCGCCGAGCACCGCTTCGTTCGCATCACCCGCACCGATGTCGGCGAGCCCGGCTGCGGCGGATGGGAGTCCCGGCCGCGACTCGGCATCATCGGGATGCTCGCGGGCTGGTGGCATGTCAAGGTCTCCTCAGGCTGCCCGCTAGCCACCGTCATTGCCGCGCTATCGAGTGGCAATGACACAATAACTGTCCCGACAAACCGCTTTTGCAAGCAAGCATTTGACTGACTTGTGACGCATGTGTAGTGGGCGCCAGGCAGTCGAGATCGCGAGCGGGACGAGTCGGGAGGCCCGTCTTTCGGCGTATGACGCGGAAACCTATCGAGGTCGCCGTTGATTGAACACACACCGAGGCTTCGACTGCACGATGGGGGCCATGCAGCGCTGATTGGAGTGCAGGGTGGGGAAGTTCAGCGGGAGCCTCGCGGCCGTCCTCGTGATGGTGTTCGCCGGATGCGGAAGCTCACAATCCGGCAGTGACACCGTGGAGCGTGCATCGCATGCGCCCACATCGACGTTGCCGGCATTCGAGCGACCTCGCAACGAGGACGATGTGCTGCCGCGGCTGGCGTACGAGAGCAGATACGGCGACGTTACCGTCGACTTCGACTCGTCTCGACGCGTCCGTGCGAGAACGCGTCGATTCCGCATGTGGATCATGAGAGGCGTGGAGGCAAGACTTTCGGTTTCGGTCTCCGGCAGCGAGCCGAGCGTGGTCTGTCTCCACCTGTTCGATGAGCGCGATATGCCAGTGGCGTTCCAGTGCGCGCCGGCAGCCGAGGCGGCAGAACCGCTCAGAGTCTTCGCGCTGTTGAGCGGCGGAGCCGCCGGTGCGCCCGGCCTGCGCGCCCGCGAAGTCGTGCTCGCAGGATTGGCCCCGTCTGACGCGAGCGCGGTGCGCGTGATTACGAGAGGAGGTGAGACCAAGCCTGTGCACGTGGTCGACGGGGGATTCCTCTACCTGACTCGGGCGTGGGTGAGAGAGATTTCGTTCGTCCGTCGAGATGGGGCGTAGACGATCCCGCTCAACGGATGTCAGGACTGTTGAGCCGTATTTACAACGACGGGAGGTAAAGTGACTCTCTTTATTCAGAGGTCGCATGGGCGCGCATGGCGTTGCTCCTGCTGGTGGGTGTGCTCGCGTTGGCGATTGGTGCGAGCGAAGCATCTGCGACGCACGCGCGCTGGACTGGCAGCGCTCCGATAGCTCCGGGTGGGCGGACGATAGGCCCGTATCACTATCTGTATGGCGTGGGCTACTCGACGGTTCCGATCGCTTCGCCAGGGCCGGATGCTGTTTGCATCGGCGCGAAGACGAACCCAGGCGGAAGCGGAGGAACGCTCTTCCCTTCACGTGTCTCGAGGTGCCGGCATGGACCTTGATGTGGACACCTGGCGGTCCGTCAAACTACGGGTACGCAACGATAATCAACCAGGAGGGGTACACGATCTACGGCGACGGCTGGCAGAACTTCAGATGAGTCGCGCTTGCCGGCCCTGAGCTACGCTCCGTAGCCA
>JBAUGM010000388.1:0-4068 GCA_049679725.1 Tepidisphaeraceae bacterium | reverse complement strand
GGGCCATCCTGCTGGTCGTCCTGCTCGTCGGCCTGGTGGCGCTGAGCGGCGCGTTCGGGCGGGCGCTGCCCGTCCCGCTCGTCATCACCGGCATCACGTTCTTCTTCATCGTCGGCGGGTTCTTCGTCATCAACCCGAACGAAGCCACCGTCCTCCAGCTCGCCGGCAAATACGTCGGCAGCGTGCGGCAGGAGGGGTTTCACTGGGTCATCCCGATCTACAGCAAGCGCAAGATCACGCTGCGCATCCGCAACTTCGAGAGCACGCGGCTGAAGGTGAACGACCACGACGGCAACCCGATCGAGATCGCCGCGATCATCGTCTGGCGCGTGCGCGACTCGGCCGAGGCGATGTTCGAGGTCGACAACTACGAAAACTACGTCCGCGTTCAAACGGAAGCGGCCCTGCGCAACCTCGCCGCGCGTCATCCATACGACGCGCATCAGGAGGGCGAGATGTCCCTTCGCGCGAACCTGGACGAGGTCGCGAGCCAACTGAAGGACGAGGTGCAGCAGCGGCTGTTCAAGGCGGGCGTGGAGGTGATCGAGGCGCGCATCAGCCACCTCGCCTACGCCCCGGAGATCGCCGCCGCCATGCTGCGGCGGCAGCAGGCATCGGCGATCATCGCGGCGCGTCAGAAGATCGTCGAGGGCGCGGTCAGCATGGTCGAGATGGCGCTGAAGATGATCGCGCAGCACAGCGTCGTCGAGATGGACGAGCGGGCGAAGGCGGGAATGGTGGCGAACCTGATGGTCGTGCTGTGCGCGGAGCACAACGTTCAGCCGATCGTCAATACGGGCCACGTGGATCGGAGCGGATCGTGATGTTGCGAGTGCATGTGTTGCCAGTGTGTTGTGCGGTGATGATGTTCGCGTCGTCGGCATCTGCGGAGCCGATGCTGGAGACGACCGACCTCTTCGAGGCGGTCCAGGACGGGTACAAGATCTTCCGGATCCCGGGAATCATCGTAACGCCGAAGGGGACGCTCATCGCGTACTGCGAGGCGCGCAGGAGTGGCAGCGACTGGGGCGAGATCGACATCCTGCTCCGCCGCAGCACCGACGGCGGGCGAACGTGGAGCCCGCCCGCGCGCGTGGCGGAGATGCCCGCCGACGCGGTGCGCAACGCTTACGCGCCGAAGAAAGTGCCGTCCGATCGCGCGATCACGCTGGACAATCCCGTCGCCATCGCCGACCGCAGCGGCGCGGTTCACCTGCTCTACTGTGTCGAGTACGCACGGTGCTTCTACCGTCGCAGCGACGACGACGGGGTGACCTTCGGCCCGCCAGTCGAGATCACCAACGCGTTCGAGCCGCTTCGCGCGGCCCACGACTGGAAGGTCATCGCCACCGGCCCCGGCCATGGCATTCAGCTCAAGAGCGGGCGACTCCTCGTGCCCGTGTGGATTTCGCTTGGCACGTTGAACGGCCACGGCGAATCGCGCGTCGCGACGATCTACAGCGACGACGAAGGTAAGACGTGGAAGGCCGGCGAGGTGCTGCCCGTTCAGGACAAGTTCGAAAGCCCCAACGAAACCGCCGCGGCGGAGTTGTCCGATGGGCGCGTCATGCTGAACGTCCGACACATCGGCAAGCCGCCGCTCTTCCGCGGCATCACGACGAGCCCCACCGGCATCGGCGAGTGGTCCGCCGTTCGCTTCGACGAGGCGCTGCCGGAGCCGATCTGCATGGCGAGCCTCCTCTCGCTCGGCGGGCGACGATTGCTGTTCAGCAACCCCCACAACGCGACGAATCGCGACCGGAAGAACCTGACGATCAAGCTGAGCGAAGACGATGGCGCGACGTGGCCGATCGCGCGAACGCTGGAGCCGGGACCCAGCGCGTACAGTGACCTTGCCATCGGCGCGGATGGAACGATCTACTGCTTCTTCGAACGCGGCGAGAAGGGCCCGTACGAGCGACTGACGTTGGCGCGGTTCAACGTGGAGTGGCTGAAACAAAACCAACCTGCCCCCACGACGACCAAAACGTCATCCCGAGGGAGCCTAGGCGACCGAGGGATCTCGGGCTCGAAGGCCACTCTCGATCCCGAGATTCCTCGGGTCGTAAAACTCCCCTCGGAATGACGTGGGTTCGCGCCTGTAAGACAGTGCGCATCACCCTGCCGCGAGACCCGCAACAACCCGCTGCCCGTCGTACGCCAACTGCATGTTCGGCGGGAGGAGCTTGTTCGTCTCCTCGTGCGCCAGCGCGTGGGCGATGTGCGTGAAGAGCGTCTGCTTCGCGCCGATCCGCCCCGCCGCTTCCATCGCTTCTTCGACGGAGAAGTGCGTGGCGTGCTTCTTCCATTGCAGCGCGTCGAGCACGAGCACGTCGAGCCCTTCGAGCAGCGCGAACGATTCGGCGGGGATGCGGCTCACGTCGGTGCAGTACGCCAGGTTCCCGACACGAAAGCCGAGGATCGGCATGTCGCCGTGGAAGAGCGGGACCGGCGTCCACGTCACGCCGTCGATGCCAAATGGCCCCGTAATATCGCGATGAATCAGGTGCGGGCGGAACAGCGTCGTCTCCGGCGACGGCGCCTTGAACGCGTAGCCGAAGCAGCGGCTCAGCGTCTCAAACGTCCTCGCATCGGTCCACACGTCCAGCGGCCCGCCCTTGATCGCGTTGAACCGGCGGACGTCGTCCAACCCCATGATGTGGTCGGCGTGCGCGTGCGTGTAGACGAGCGCGTCGACGCGATCGACACCGTGGGCGACGCACTGGAGGCGCAGCTCCGGCGTGGTATCGACAAGGACGCGCGTGGTCCTGCCGTCCGCAGGACCATAGGAGATGACAACGGACGGCCGGGTTCGCTTGTCGCGCGGATCGGGGCTGGTGCAGGTCGGACAGTGACACCCGATCATTGGGATGCCGGCGCTGGTGCCCGTGCCGAGGAACAGGAGTTCAATATCGGGCATCTGCGACGGTTATAGGGACGCCGCCCCGTCATGCCAAGCACGGTCGGGAATCACGTGCGCATCGCCGATCGCTCATGATATGATGCCGGGCCAATCGGAGGGCTGATGGGACGGGTTGGAGTTCGCACGTTCGTGACGGGATCGCTGCTGCTTTGTTGCGCGACGAGGGTTTCATCGGCGGCACTGTCGATCACGGACGTCGGCAAAGTCGCCCTACCGGCCAACGGCACCGGCGCGGCGGAGCTGAGCGGCATCACCTGGGCTGGCGGGACGCAGTACTACGCCGTCGCCGATGGCGGCGCGGGGTTGTTCCCCGTTTCCATCTCGATCAACTCGGCGACCGGCGCGATCACGTCCGCGGCATTGTCCGCGAAAGTTCAACTCGCGACAGGCGTCGACCTCGAAGGCGTCGTCTACAACGCTTCCACGAACACCGTTCACGTCAGCGACGAGACCGGCCCGGCCATCCGCGAATACAACGTGAGCAACGGCGCGGTCGTTAGCACCGTGACGGTGCCGGCGGTCTACAACAGCATCGTCAACAACTTCAGCCTCGAATCGCTCTCGCGCGGCGGGTCGAACCTGTGGACGGCGAACGAAGAAGCGCTCACCGTCGACGGCCCGCTCTCGACGACCGGCGCGGGATCGTGGGTTCGTCTTCAGCGGTTCAACGTCGCGATGGCGCCGACGGGTCAGTGGGCATACCGGACCGATGCGATCAGCGCCGATTCGCCGTTCACCACCGCCGAGCGCAGCGGCGTGTCCGACCTGCTCGCCCTGCCGGATGGGCGGTTGCTCGTCCTCGAGCGCGAGCTGGGCGGGCCCGTCATCCCCGACTTCCGCAACCGCATCTACCTCGTCGACTTCACCGGCGCGACCGACTCCTCGGCCATCGCGTCGCTGAGTTCCACGAGCTTCACCGGCGTGACTAAGACGCTGCTGTGGGAAGGCGGTTTCGCGAACGACAACTTCGAGGGGATTACGCTGGGGCCGCAACTGGCGAACGGGGATTACAGCGTGCTGCTAGTGCTCCGTCGCCACTAGATTTTCGAGTTGGGGGTGTATGAATGCCGATCTTCCGTGAAGCCGGCGTGGTGCCGGTGGTCACGGAGGACCGTAATGAACAAGAAGTATATTGTGCGGCTGGA
>JBAUGM010000387.1:0-3516 GCA_049679725.1 Tepidisphaeraceae bacterium | reverse complement strand
GTCCCAGGACCTGTCCCGTTTAATTTCTCTGTCCCGTTTAATTTCTTCCCATTCCCGGCGCGATACCCCGTCGCGCCCGTGGGATGCTTCATCGCGCCGGTGAGAGGGTCGGTCGCGCCGGTGAGATGCGTGGTCGCGCCGGGGAGAGGGGCATCGCGCCGAGGAGATGGGCCGTCGCGCCGGCGCGGCGGCGTCTCGACGGGGGGTTATTGGGACGCGCGCCCGCAGGGAGCCGCGATAACGAGCCCAAAACGCGCTCTTGCCGCGGGCGCCGACGCGGCCATTCCTCGAACATTATCGGGACGCGCGATCTCGTCCGATTCGGCGATCACCTCCCTCAAGTCGCCCCCGCGCCTGACGGGGTAAGGACCAAGCTCCTACTCCGTCACACCGTCACTCCCTACTCCCTCACCTTCGGAGACATCCCATGGTTTGGTCATTCGGGTTTCAGGAGCCCGCCGCCTGACGCGACGGGAGACGTGGGGGGACCTATCATTTCCCGGCTCGTCGTTGGCGTCATTGAAGCGACGCCGAAATCCACTACACTCTCTCCGCGCCGCTCCGGACGACACCACCCCCGTCGCCGGTTGAGTGGCAGGGCGACAACCCGGTATTTTGGGAGCACTTAGATGGCAGTGGCCAACGAGGTACAGAAGCGACCCGCGGCTGGCGCGAAACAGGCGGCCGGGCCGGACGGTTCGACGGAGCTCACCGCAGGCGGAAAGTCGGACGGACGAGTCGAACGCGAACGCCTTCGGATGATGATGCTCATCCGCCGGTTCGAAGAACGCACGTATCAGGAATACACCCGCCCGGGGCAGAAGATCGGCGGGTTTTGTCATCTCTACAGCGGCCAGGAAGCGATCGCCGTCGGCATTCAGGCGATCTTTCAGAAGGGGAAAGATTACCTTATCAACGGCTATCGATGTCACGGCCATAGCCTCGCCATGGGCATGAGCCCGCGGGCTGCGTTCGCCGAGCTGTTCGGGAAGATGACCGGCTGCTCGAAGGGCAAGGGCGGCTCGATGCACTTCTTCGACGCCGAGGCCGGCAACATGGGCGGGCACGGCATCGTCGGCGGTCATCTGCCGCTCGGACTCGGCTTCGCCTTCGCACAAAAGTACAAGAACACCGGCGGGGTGACCTTCTGCCTCTTCGGCGACGGCGCGATCAACCAGGGGACGCACAACGAAGCCCTCAACATGGCCAGCCTGATGAAGGCGCCGGTCATCTGGATCGTCGAGAACAACGGCGTCGCCATGGGCACGCAGGTCGAGCGCTCCAGCGCCGAGAAGGACCTCGCCAAGCGCGGAGCCGGCTACGACATGCCGCACTACCACGTCGACGGGAACGACGTCGACGCGGTGATCCGCGATTTCGGCAAAGCCGTCGATCGCGCCCGGCTGGGCGAGGGGCCGAGCTACATCGTCGCCGACACCTGGCGCATCCGCGGCCACTCGATGTCCGACCCGATGAAGTACCGCACCAAAGAGCAGCAGGAACAAGCGCGGGAACGCGACCCCATCACCCTCTACCAGAGCCGGCTGCGCGAGAAGGGCATGCTCAGCGACGAGCAGGCCGACGCGATTCAGGAGGAGGTTGCCGCCGAGGTCGCCGAGGCCGTCACCCAGGCCGACGCCGACCCGCACCCGCCGTTGGAGGATCGGTTCAATGATGCGCTGGCGGAGAGCTATCCGTACGAACCGTGAGGAGCTGCAATGGCTGAGAGTGAACAAATCGACTTCTACGATGAGCTTCGACGTGTCAGGAACGCGGACCCGTTTCAACCGTTTGAAATCGTGATGACCAGCGGTGCGCGCTACAAGGTTACCAACCCCGAGTCGGTTGCTTCCGGACCGGGCATGTTCTGCGTATTTCCACCCAAGCAGGGCATGCATTTCTTTCCCCTGCATCAGATCAGTTCCATTGAAGTCATCGAGACCAAAACGAGGAAGAAGCGAACGTCGCGGTAGCCAGACACTCCGCATTGAAGGTCAGATTATCATGCCCACCGCCACCTACCGTGAAGCCCTCCGCAGCGCCATGATCGAGGAGATGGAGCGCGACGAAAACGTCTTCCTCATGGGCGAGGAAGTCGCCGAGTACAACGGCGCCTACAAGGTGTCGGAGGGAATGCTCGAAAAGTTCGGCCCCAAGCGCATCGTCGACACGCCGATCAGCGAGGCGGCGTTTTCCGGCCTGGGCGTCGGCGCTGCCACCTGCGGCCTGCGGCCGATCATCGAGTACATGAGCTGGTCGTTCACCTGGGTCTGCATCGACCAGATCGTGAACAACGCCGCCAACATCCGCTACATGTCCGGCGGGCAGTTCAAGTGCCCGATCGTCTTCCGCGGCGGCAACGGCATCGCGCACCAGCTTGGCGCGACGCACAGCCACCGGATGGAATCCGTCTACTCGCGCATCCCGGGGTTGATCGTTGTCACGCCCAGCACGCCCGCCGAGGCCAAGGGGCTCCTGAAGGCGAGCATCCGCTGCGATGATCCGGTCATCTTCCTCGAATCGGAGAAGATGCTCGGCGAGAAGGGCGACGTCCCCGACGACAAGGACTTCACGCTCCCCCTCGGCGTCGCCAACGTCGAGCGCGAGGGCAAGGACCTGACCATCCTCAGCTACGGCCGACCGCTCCAGCGCGTCGTGCGACCGGCGGTTGAGGCGCTGGTGAAGGATCACGGCATCGACGCCGAGCTGATCGACCTCCGCTCGCTTCGCCCGCTCGATACGAAGACGATCCTTGCGTCAATCGAGAAGACCAACCGCTGCGTGATCGTCGACGAGGACTGGGGCTACTGCGGCATGGGCGCCGGGATTTTGCAGAAGATCCAGAAGCCCGCGTTCGACCACCTCGACGCGCCGATCGAGTACGTCCACAGCGACGAGATCCCCGTCCCGTTCAACCACTACCTGGAAGAGGCGATGATGCCGAGCGTCGATCGGATCGTCTCGGCCGCGAAGGAAGTGTGTTACAGATAAAGTGAAACGTGAAAACGTGAAGACGTGACAAAGACCAGTCTTCTCACGTTTCACGTCTTCACGTTTCACCCGCGCGTTCGCGTCGGAGACGACAAATGCCAGCCGAAATCACCATGCCCCAGCTTTCCGACACCATGACGGAAGGCACCATCGTCAAGTGGAACAAGAAGGAAGGGGACAAGGTCCGCGCCGGCGAGGAGATCGCCGAGATCGAGACGGACAAGGCGACGATGCCAATGGAATCGTTCGAGAGCGGCACGCTTGCGGTGATCATGCTGAAGGAAGGGGACAAGGTGCCGGTGGGTGGGTTGCTCGCGGTCATCGCGACGGGGAGCGAGAAGGCGGAGGAGATCCGCGCGAAGTACGCCAAGTCAGCGTCGTCGTCCGCACGAAAGCCGCCGGCTCCGCCGGCGGAGAAGGTGTCCGTCCAGGCCAAGCGTGCCGAGCCGGCGCGAGTTGCCGCCGGCAGCGCGTCGTTCGAGGACGCCAGCGTCAGCGAGATCCACGAGGCCGACGGCGTCGGCC
>JBAUGM010000386.1:0-8359 GCA_049679725.1 Tepidisphaeraceae bacterium | reverse complement strand
GTTTGGTCCGGACGCAAGACGGCTCGGACGGAGCCTCGCCCTCTCGCTATTCGCGCCGTCGCGCACGGTCGTAGATCTTCATCAACTCATCGAGGTGGTGCTCGTACGACAACTTCGGCCGAAGCGCCAGGCACGCCTCACTCATCGCCCGACGGCGCTCTGGGTCGAGCAGCTTCCGCATCGCATCGGCCAGCGCGTCGACGTCCGTCGGATCCTTCAGCACGTATCCATGAACCCCATCGGTCATGATCTCGGTCGCGCCGTTGAAGACGGTGGAGATGACGGGCAACCCCATCGCCAGCGCCTCGAGCACGACGAGAGAGCAAGGGTCATGCTTCGTTGGCAGGACGAAGAACTCCGCTAGCGCGTAGCGGCGTTCGGTGCTTTCGCACCATCCGTCGAACGCGACGTCCGACCTCACGCCCAGTTGCTCCGCCAGTTTGAGAAACGGGGGCTGCTTGTCCTTGCCGACCACGAATAGGAAGGGGCGTTGGGCCTTCGGCAGTTGTGCGAGCGCGCCGATCGCGGCAGGGAGCCCTTTTCGCTCGAAGTCCTGCGCGACCATGATCGCGACAGGCCGATCCTCGAAGCCCATGAAATCCTCGCGCCCTGCCGCTCGCGCGATCGGCCTGGTGGGATCGAATCGGTGCAGGTCGACGGCGTTGAACAGCGTCGCCAGCCGATTGTCCGGCAGTGCGTAGTGCGCGCGGATCGACCGCTTCACGTACTCCGACAGCGCGATCGTGATCGGCGCACTTCTTCCCGCGAGCAGCTCGCACTCGACGGCGGCCATCCGCTTGCGACGCGGGTTCACATGGATGTTCCACTTCTGCTCCGCCGCGGCGGCGATGCCGGCGTGGGGGTGGTAGACGTCGCAGCGGCGGACGGGGAGCATGGCGTGGACGACGTCGTATGTCGTCGCCGCGAGGTGCGCGTCGAGGGCGTTGAGGAAGCCGCGATAGCGCCCCGCGCGCGTGAGCCCGGCGGAGTCAAGCGTGACGTTGGCAACACCGACGATCGGTGCCGCGAAAGACGAGGCGACGAGCGAGACATCATGCCCGCGCCGCGCGAGCGCGGCGGCTAAATCGACGGTGTACCGCTCCGCGCCGCCGCGGGCGGGGTCGGCGTGGAGGATGACCAGGGCGATTCGCAATCGTTCAACCGCAACGGCACTGTCATCCTGAGGTACTCCGAAGGATCTCGGGCGCCAGAAGGCACTTCGCGCCCCGAGATCCTTCGGAGTACCTCAGGATGACGTGCTCTGCGTACTCTGAGTGCTCTCCGTATTCCCCGTCGGAATCGACACGTTCCGCCCCGGCTGTTTCGCGCGGGCCTTGGCGTCGTGTTTCGCGATCCATGCGGCCTTGCGCTCGATCGCGTGACGCAGCGGTTCGGCGCTCGGCAGGCCGCGCCGTCGGGCGTAGCGTTCCAACCACGCGCGGCGCTGCGGCTCGCTCACGCCGAGCTGCTGGGCGCTGTACCAGAACTGCGACAGGTCCTTCACGATCCACCGCCCCCGCAGCGGCCACCTGGGCAATCGCGCGACCCGGCCGGCGTCGATCAGCCGCAGCTCGACCTTGCCTTCCTCGACCTTCGCGAAGAAGTGGCAGAGGTACAGATCACGGTGGTGCAGCGCGCGGTCGTGCAGCATCCCCGCGAGGTCGGCGGTCGCGCCGCAGAGGGTCTCGAACGTCGCCGCGCCCGATTCGATCAACTTGTCGGCCGCGGTGAAGCCGGCGAGGTCTTCGGTGATGACGAAGCTGCGCCCGCCGGGGACGTCGCTGAAGCCGACGATCCTGACGGTCGGAATCTGCGCTTCTTCGAGCAACCGGATGCCGTCGACTTCCCGCCTGGCGGGCGACGTCGCGTCGTTCGTCGGGCGGTAGCGCTTCACGTGCCAGCGCACGCGCGTGCCGTCCGCCAACATGGCGTCGAGCGTCGCGTTCTCGCGCTCGGTGATCGAGCGCCACACCTTGATCTGCGGGTGGTGAAAGACCGCGTCCGCGTCGAGCCCGATCTCGCGCATCGCGGGCTGGAACGCGGGGTCGACGTGGAAGATGGAACGGGACGATGGCGAAGGAGTTTGCACGGTACGATTCTGATCCCTTCTCCCGGCCTGCGTTGAGCGCAGTCGAAACGTACTCCGGGAGCCCAGCCCTCTCCCGGAGTACCGGGCGAGGGGGCAATGACCTACTCCTTCGCCTGCCGCAGAAACCGGCTGATGCCGGGCTTGAAGATCACTTTCCCTTCCACCACCACCAATTCCTCATCCAGGAAAAGTTGCACCGCCTTGCTCAGCACGTGCGCTTCCAGTTCCAGCCCCTTGCGCTTCACCTCGTCGAGCGTGTCGGCCCCGACGTTGATGTGAAACACGTCCTGCATGATGACCGGCCCCTCGTCGAGCTGCTCGGTGACGAAGTGAGCGGTGCACCCGTGCACGCGCACGCCGGATTCGTACGCCTGCTTGTACGGCGCGGCGCCCGGGAAGTACGGCAGGAGCGACGGGTGGATGTTGACGATCTTGTGCCGGTAAGCCTGCACGATGCTCGGCGGGAGGATGCGCATGTAGCGCGCGAGGACGACGAGGTCGACCGCGTGCTCCTTCAGCGTCTTCTCCAGCCATGCGAAGTGCTTGTTCACGTCGTCGGCCGGGTGGTAGGCGAACGTCAGCCCGGCGGCCCTGGCGATCGGTTCGAGATCGGGGTGGTTGGCGAAGACGCAGGCGATCTCGCCGTGGAGCCGGCCGTGGTGAACATCGTCGATGAGCTGCTCGAGGCAGTGCGGTTCCTTGCTGACGAGCAGCGCGATCTTCTTCTGCCGGCGCTCGCTGTGCAGGTGCACGCGGACCTCCATGTCGATCTTGCGGCCCAGTTCCAGCAACCCGGTGATGATCTCGGAGAGGTCGCTGGAGAGGTCCTTGAGATCGACGAGCATGTCCATGACGAAGAAGCCGCGGACGACGCGCTGCTCGATGTCCTCGATGTTCACGCCGCGCTCGGCCATGTAGGTGGCGAACTGCGCGACGACGCCCTTCTGGTCTTTCCCCAGGACGCTGACGACGGCTAAGACGGGCTGACGCACGCGGACATCCTCTCGCTCGGGCAGCAGTGGCAAAGCGGCGCAGTGTATCGACGGATCGCGTTCGCGTCACGGCACGGGCTGCGAGGCGGGGGGCGGGGAAGCGCGGACGATCGCGAGGTTCTTTGCGGCATCGACAAAACCGGGGTTCTTCGCGAGGACGGCCTCCAGCTGCACCACGGCCTCGTCGCGGCGCCCGGCGCGGAACAGCGCGACGCCGTAGTTGTTGCGAAATTGCGGGTCGTCCGGTTTGGCTGCGAGGGCGCGCTCGAAGTGCCGGATCGCACGGTCGAATTGACCCAGGTCGACGAGCACGCGCGCGAGATTGAAGTTGGTCGTGGCATCGTCGGGGTAGACGACCAGCGCCGCGAGGTAGTGATCTGATGCCCGAACGTTGTCACCTTGCTGCCGTGCGAGGTAACCGAGGATGCCGCGGGCGGCGAAGCTGTTCGGGTTGACGTCCCGCGCGTGCGTGAAGAGCGTCGCCGTGTCGCGCCAGTACGCCGATTGCCTGATGCTGACCGCCGCGAGCGCGACGACAGTCACCATCCACGCCCCCCGCGCGACGGCCGGGCGACGGACGCGCGTGAGCACGAACGCGATGGCCATCGCCACGCCGAGCATCGACACGTAGACGTAGCGGTCCGCGACGGTCGAGTATCTCTGGAAGTGGAAATCCACGAGCCCGAGCACGGGCAACAGCGGCGCGACGAACGCGACCGCCGCGACGACCAGCCACGGCGCGCGACGTCGCAGCAGCAACACGATCACCCCCGCCGCCGCCGCGACTGCCCACATCCAGGCGAACGCCGGTTGCGCAAGGAGCCACTGCGGGGATCGGCCGTAATCGACGGTCAATTGCGTCGGCGCGACCAGCTTGACGAGGTAGAAGCCGATCGCGTCCAGCGCGACGATCGGCCGCGCCCAAAGAGGCGAATGAAAGACGGCCGGCTGGTTGATCATCAGCTTGATCGCGATCACCACCGGAATTGCCATCGCGAGCCACAGCACCGTCGGCGCTACCACCTTCCGCCAATGCCGCCCCACCAGGGCGACGTCCATCGCCGCCGCCACGATCGGCAGCGTGACGGCGATCGGCTTGTTGAGCATCGCCAGCACGTACGCGACCGTAGAGATGATCAGCGGCGCCCTCACCCGCCGGCCTCGCTCCCCGTCGCGCTCGCGCATCGCGTAAACGAGGTACGCCCACAGCGCCGCCAGCGCGAAGACGGCCTGGAGCAGCGTGTTGATGTTCGTCACCCACGCGACGCACTCCACCTGCAGCGGGTGCACCGCGAACACGGCCGCCCCCAGCGCTGCGGCCGGCTCGTCGCGGACGAGGAGCCGCAGGATGAGGAAGACGAGGATGACGCACGCGAGGTGCAGCGCGACGCTGACGAGGTGAAAGACGCGCGGATCGAGTTGCCCGGTGTTCGCGTCGCGCGCCACGGCCGCGATGCCGCCCAGCGCCATGTACGTCACCGGAAACGCCCCGCCGTAGTACGGGCCGCGCCAGTAGCGGATCAGCTTCGACCACTGCGGCGGGTTGAAGTCGGGGTTCTGCTGGATGAACCGCTCGTCGTCGAAATTGACGAAGCCATGGCCGACGACCCGGCCGAACGTGATGAACACGCAGGCGGCGAGAAGGAAGAGGTACAGAATCGTGCGACGGCGCGCGCCCATGTCGTCCGGATGGTACACGCTTCTGGGCACATCTCCCTCGCGGGAGAGGTAAGGCGGATCAGGCTTGAATCGCGCGCTCCGTCATCCTGAGGTACTCCGAAGGAACTCGATCTTCGAGAGCACCTCTTGAGCCCGAGATCCTTCGGAGTACCTCAGGATGACGAGTTGCGCGAGCGCGCACGTTCTAATCCTGATGCGTATAAGACGCGTCAACTCCCCAGGTACCGCACGTCCAGGCGCGGGATGAGGTCGTCGAGCGTCGTGTACGCCAGGGCGCCGGTCGACTTCTTCGCCACCTGCATCTCACGGCCTCCCGTTACGAGCGTCGTGATGCTCCAACTGGCGCCGCTCTTTCTCGCGCGCTTGGCGAGGTTGTTGGTCTTGTCGAAGAAGAAGATGTTCGCCTTCCCCGTGTTGTCGTACAGCAGCGTGGTGTAGAGCCCTTCCTTGCTCGCCCCGGCGCCGGCGATGGTCTGCTTCTCCCACGTCGTGCCGTCGGGGCTGTAGGCGTAGGTGAGCGAGCTGTTGTATGCGTTGTAGTAGGTCATCGACGGCTTGTAGCGCTTCGCGTCGTTCGACCCGCTGTCGTAGAACGCGAACGAGACGTACCCGCCGGCATTGAGCATGTCGTCGACGAGGTAGATGCTGTAGCCCGCATTGACGGTCTGCGCGCCGGCGAAGGTGCCCTGGATGGCGTACTTCATGTTCGCGTTGCTCGTGTCCTCGTAGGCGATGGCGAACTTGCTCGCTTCGGGGCGGTTGGGGTCAAGCGTCATGCTCGTCGCGCGGCCGACGTCGCCGGCGGAGTCGATCGTGGTGATCAGCCACCCGTCCGTCGTCGTCGTCGCCAGGCGCAGGTCGCCCTTGGTGCGATGGTAGTACGAGATGGCCGGGCCGTTCGAGCGGCTGAAGGCGAGCGAGGGGTACAGGCCGACGGAGCCGACGGCGTCGACCGTCTGTTTCTGCCACGCCCCGCCGATGTACTTGGCGTATTCCAGGTCCCCGCCGTCGCCGTCGAAGTAGGCGACGCCGGGGAGGTTGTTGGAGTCGAGCGCGAGCGAGACGTAGACCCCGGCGTCCGTGCCGTTGTCGATCGTCTCGAGGATCGACCACAACCCGTTCGTCTCCTGCACGGCGTACTTCAGGTCGCGGTCGGCGCGATCGAAGAAGACCATGTGCAATCGGCCGGTCGAGTCGTAGGCGACGTCGTTGCTGCTGCCCGCATCATCACCGAGGTTGGCGGTCGGGCGCTCGAGCTGCGGGGGGACGAAGTCGATCGTCTGCGGCGCCTCGCCGTCCTTCGTCAACTGCACCTGGATCGTCTGGCCGGCGGTGGCGTTGGTCGTGAGGAGCGACGCGGTGGTGTTCGGCGCGGTCAGGCCGTCGTAGGCGGTGATGAGCGTGACGAAGTAGACGAAGGTGCCGCTCTGGGTGACGGTGAAGCGGTAGGCGTCGTCCTGGTAGTCGCCGCCGCTGCTGTCGTTGGTGACGAAGGTGAGCCCGCCGCGCACCACGGTCTGGCCCGGGCGCGACACGGGCGCAATGCGGACGTTGCCGCCGTCCTGAAATCGCGTCTTGAACGACCCATCGCCCTGCACGCCGGTCGGATGGTGCGAGGTGTTCGGGTCGTTCTCGGTCTGAAGGTTGAACGATTGGGTGTACGTCTGCGACTGGTTGGCCTCGCCCCAGTCGACGATGAGGATGGTGCCGTCCAGGTCGTACCACATGCTGCGCCCGACGACGGGCCGGCCGGCGAGTTGCTGGTAGCCGTGGTGGTGGGCCGTGATGTGCATCGACGAACCCGTCTCGGTGTACTGGTCCACGACGAAGCCGGGGTTGGTCGCGCCCTCCAGCGCGGCGTGGTTCGCGCCGGCGACACTGATCGTATTGTGGGCGCGCGTGCTGACGACGTACTGGCGTTCGGCGCTGTTACCGTAGATGTACGCGCCGGGATCGGAGATGAGCGGTCGACCGCCGCCGTAGAGTTCGAAGTTGAGCAGGTCGAAGTGCCCGTGCCCGCCGCCGGTGGGGCCGGCGTCGAAGGTGAGCTGGCGGTCGTTCGAGTCGTTGCCGCTGCGGGCGATGTAGTTGCCGGAGTCGGTCAGGGCCTTGGTCTTCCCGCGGCTGCCGAGCGATGGGATGACGGGATTGCCCATGAAGGGATCGACCGCATCCCCGCCAAAGAGCCACACATCCCGCGTGCGCGGCTTGGCGGCGGGGAACGCGCTGGTGTTCTGCACGAGGTTGGCCTTGAGGAACATCGTGACCGACGTCGTGCGGTAGGTGTCGCCGATCGCGGGGCGCGTGGCATCGGGTGCGAGGAACTGGCGGTAGCTCTCGACCGCGTTGGTCAGCTTGGCGATCTTCAAGCCCGGCCACTGCGCGAGGTCACCGTTGATCTCGTCGAGCCACTTCGCCTCGAGCAGATCCTCGACGACGTTGGCCGTGTACCCCGGCGACTGCTCGAGGTGGCTGCCGTCGTTGTAGAGCTGCGCGTCCATCGCGTTGAACATGCGCGTGCGCGCCGCCGTTTCCCACGTCCCGGCGCCGAGGAATTCAGGGAAGACCTGAGCGATGAGAAGCTGGCTCTTGGCGTGAAAGAGGGAGCGGTTGCTCGTGTACTCGTACTCGCCCGCGCGGGCGAGGAAATCCCCGTGCTCCCACATGCGGGAGACGAACAGCGTGTTCGCCTCCTTCGTCCACGACGAGCTGCTCAACACCATCTGGTACGACCACAGCCACGCCTCGGCGCGGAGCGACGCGTTGAGCAGGTTCCAGCCGACGCCGCCCGTCGCGCCCCACTTGGCCGGGTTGGTCGTCGGGGTCTGCGCCGACCAGCTCGCGAGTTGGTTGACGATTTCCTTGACGTAGTCCGTGTCGCCCGTGAACTGGTAGGCTTGGCCGAGGTTGGTCCAGAAATCGAAGCGGTTGAGGTTGGGAAGGAACTCGACGTTCTGCGGGTAGTAGTCCGTGTCCCAGTCGATCACGTCGGGAACCGGGACGGTGTAGGTCGCCGAGTCGCCCTGCTGCGGGAAGTCGTGCAGCAGCAGTTGGTCGGCGAGCGTGATGGCGCCGCCCTGGAGGTTGTAGTCGTCGATGAAGTCGACGTAGCCGGCGATGTTGCCCGGGCCGAAGAAGAACCGGCTCGTCGTGTTCGCCTTCATGTAGTCCAGCAGCGCCTGGTCGAACGCGGCCGCGTTGTCGGTGAGCGGCGCGAGCTGCGTCTGAAGCGGGTCGGTCAAGCGACTCACGAGCTGCTCGCGGACGGCCTGCGTCACCAGCGAGGCGGGCGTGTGCGTCGCGGGAATCAGAGGCGCCTGGATCACGATCGGCGCGATCGAGATGGGCGCGGCAACCTGCGCCGGCGCGCCGCTGAGCAGCACGCGGCCTTCGAGGTGCTGCAAGTCAAAACGTCGCTGGAACGGGGGGCGGGGCATTGATTCCCTTCTGCACTATACGACTACGTGGCAGTCCCTGTCCCACCGTGAGGCGATCAGGCACGAATCCATCGTCGGAATGGGCGCTGGGAAAACTTTGGAAATCACGGGCGCGCGTTTAGCGGCCCCCGCTGGCGGGGCGCGATCGCGCCCCGCAAGCG